>DMTA01000307.1 GCA_003454835.1 Achromobacter sp.
AGCGCGCCGTCGCCCAGACGGATTGCCGCGGCGGTACGACCGTCGGCCAGCAGCGCGCGCACGGCCATCGTTGCGACCCGCTCATTGGGAAGCTTGTCCGGATCCAGCGATGCCGCGATGCCAGAGGCGTCGGCGACGTCCCCATTGCGCACGAAGGCCATCATCCACGCATAAGCGTCTTCGGGCGCGCTTTGCGCCAGCGGCAGGGTCGTGCGGGCAACTTCCGCCGCCTCGTGCACGCGTCCCGCCTGCACACGCATCTGGATGCGCGCGGCATGCAGCGACGCATTGCCGGGTTCGATGCCGGCGGCGGCATCGGCTTCGGCGATCGCCCTGTCCCACTGCTCCAGACGGCCGAGAAGACTGGCGAGCAGGCGCCTGTCGTCGACCCGCGTCGGGTACACCGCGACAAGCGTTTCCAGCGCCGCGATGGCAGAGGCCAGCTTGCCCTCTTTTACGTCGGACGAGACCAGCAGCCGCCGGACCTCGCGCCAGCCGTCCTTGGCCTGGCGCAGCGCCGGCTCCAGCGTCGTCATGCTGCTCGCCGGTTCAGCCGAGGCGCGAATCTGTCCGATGACCTCGCGCAGGCGCGCCGTGGCGTCCCGCGGTTCGGCGCCGGCTTGCGGGCCGCGGGGTTTNNGTTCGGCGCCGGCTTGCGGCCGGCGGCTTTCAATGACCGTATCAACCATGACGCAGCCCCCTCAACAAAGCCATCGCGACGCGTGCGATGAACATGAGCACAAATCCCAGTGCCAGCGCCTGCAACAGCAAGATGCCGGTGCGCGGGCTGCTGGGCCGGTCCGTCGGCACCGGCTGCGCGATGATCGACAGATACCGCTGCAGGCGCAGCGCGTCCGTCATCGCCTGCTGGTACGACTGCTGCGCCAGCGTCAGGTTGGAATCCGCAAACACCTGGGCGTTACGCAGCGCTTCGTATTCCTTCAGTTGCTTGGCTTCCGTATTGCCGTCGCCGCTCAGGCGCTGACGCACGGATGCCAGCCGCTTTTTCAGTGCCGCCACCTGCATCTGCGCAGGCTTGAGCATGAAATGGTCCTTGTTATCCAGCGCCCGGATCTTGTCCAGATTGATCTGCGCGGTGCTCAGCTCGCCTTCAAGCTGGCTGGACAGGTTCAGCAGCATCGACACCGTCGCGCTAGGGTCGATGTTGCCGTGCTTCGTACGCCATGTCGTCAACGCATCGCGCGCCGCCAGCGCCTTCTCCTCGGCAAACTTGACCGACTCCTCGCTCACCTTCAGCTTGTCGGCCACGCCCTTCTCGTTCATCGAGCTGACGAACTGCTCGGCCAGGCCAATAAGTTCCTTGGACAGCGTGGCCGCGTCTTCCGACGAGAACGCGCTGACGCGCAGCACGTCGATCTGCTCCAGCGCGTTGAACGACACGTGCACCGACGCCTGATAGGCGCGGTACAGATCGTCTTCGCTGGAATCCTCGGCCAGGCGGTTGAACGGGTCCAGCCCATCGTTCATCAGGTAGCGGCGCAGGCCGACCTTCTTGTCCAGCTGCTGCATGCTGTCGCGCGACTTCAGAAAGTCCGCCACTGCCCAGCCGTCGACGAATCCGCCGAGCATGCCGCCCGAGTTGCCCGTCGTGAGCAGACTGGCGGCCGCGCCGCCGCCGCCCTGCTGGCCGGACGCCGACTGCACGAAGAACCGTGACTCCGCCTCATAGCGCGGCGTGGCGACGATCAACAGGTAGATCACCGCCAGCACCACCGGCACCAGTACGATCACCGCGTTGATCCAGCGATGGCGGCGGCGCTCGCGCAGCGCCGACTGCCGCTCGCGGCGGCGGCGTTCGATCTCGGATCCACCGTCAGAACCCGAGTTGGCCTTCGTCGAAGCCGCCTCCGAGGACGTCGTCGCCTGTGCCGGAGTCGCTCCGTGATCGTCGCGGGGGATACCTGCGGAGGCACTGGTCGAGGTCGTCGTCGATGCTGAGCGCGCTTCGTTCATAGATCAAGCCTTTGAAGCAATAATCCGCCAACTGATTCTGGCGATAACTGGAAAAAATGAGTGTCCGGCCGACCAGGCGCTCTTCGAAAAGCGCCAGCCAGAGCCGGGTGAAACGGCAGGGCTCGAAGGGAATGCTCCCTTCGATCACGTAGACATCGAACGCGGGCGCCAGCGCCAGGGCGAACGAAAACTCCTGCCGCACATAAAGCGGCCAATGCTCCATGGGCTTGGCCAGCATCTTGGGATCGCTGATCAGGTCCGCGACCAGTTCGTACGTAGCGTCGGGGTCGATCTCGTACATTTCGCTGACGAAATCGATCATGGACAGGCCGCTGGCCTTGCCGCGGATGAAACCCTGCCGGCCGATCGCCCACGACACATTGCCGTCGTGCTTGACGAAGCCCTGCCGCGGCGGACGCAGACAGCACAGCACGTCCACCAGCTGGCGGTGCATCTCCGGCGCGGGCGACAGCAGCGCATAGCGCCCGGCCGGGATGTCGAGCGTGGCGTTGGCCAGCAGCGGCTGCCTGCTGCCGAAGGAATAGGGTTCGTCGGTTACGCCATTGAGATGGATCATCTTTCACCCTCACATTGGCTGAACGTTGGGACGGGCCAGGCGCTCTGCCACCAGCGCGATCACCATCATGAACACCAGCGAGGTCAGGAAGTAACCCAGGCTGGCATCGTGCGACTCGTACGCATGGAAGTACGCCGAGCGCAGCAACTGCATGCCGTGCGCCAGTGGCGACCACAGCATCCACGGCCGCAATTGCTCGGGAAACTGCTCCGACACGAAGAACACCGCAGCGAAGATCTGCAGGAAGCGCTCGATGATCGGCGCCAGCCGCAGGAAGAAGTGCCAGTAGGTCGCAATCGACCCGAACAGCACCCCCATCGCCGCGCCCGCCACGCCCATCAGGACCACAAAAAGAATGAAGCCGGCCCAGCTCTTGGGCAGCGTGATGAGCCCGATCGCGTGGCCCGCGGTGATCAGCACCCCAAACACCACCACATACACCGATATGTAGATCATGGCCTGCACCAGCGCGCACATCAGCGGCGTGACGCCCTGGAAATTCAGCAGGCCGCGTGCCGAGACATACGCCGTACTGCTGCGGAACGCGATCTGACGGAACATGATCCAGGTCGTCGCGCCCAACAGCGAGAACGTCTGCACGTCCATCCCCAGGATGTAGTGCGTGCCCATCAGGATGTACAGCGACGAAATCAGGGTCAGCAGCACCACCGGACCGACCAGCGCCCACACCAGCGCGATGCGGCTTTCGCCGTGCATCACGCGCAGCTGGTAGATGAACATCGCCATCAGCGTGCGGCCGATCGGCCGATGGCCGGCGGTGTCCTCCGAATGCCCCTTATGCAGGGAGCGCAGCCGGTCGCGCAGGATCGCCAGATCACCCGCTTCGCTCTGCGCAACCTCGATCTCCAGCGCGATGTCATTGCGTGACGCATGGCGGCGCGCTTCACGCGCCTCGTCCTGCTTGCGGCGTTCCACGCGGCGGGCATGCGCGACCGCCAGCCGCTCANNGGGCAGGCGCGCCCGCCAGCCGCTCATCCTCGGCCACCAGCTTGGCCGGCATGTAGCCCGGCGCAAACACCTCGACGCCCGCACGGATGTCCTGTTCCAGCAGGCGCACGATGATGCGCAGGCGCCGCCGGGAGAAATCCGCCAGGGTCTCGTCGACCTCGCTGCGCACGATCTCGGCGTCCAGCTCCGCCTGCACGGCCTCGTACACCGCCCGCCGCGCCGCGACGGAGTCGTGCGGCTCGCCCTGCAGGCGGGCCAGCAGCGGCTTGAACAGCACGCCCGGCGGGGCCTTGGCTTCGAACAGCGCGGCCGGATCCAGCCGCCAGTTGGCGACGCCAGACCCCACTGTGTAGCTGTTGTCCTTCCGGCGCGAGCGCCAGCCCTTTATCCGATCCTCGTTGCTCATGGACGCGTTATTGGGCAACGCCGGTCGAACCGCCGCCCGAATCGCTGTCGATGGCTCGCGTGGCGCTGAAGCCGGCGCTCATCGTGACGCGGAAGGCCGACAGCACCTTCTGCACCTGCGTGAACGGCGCGTCCGAGATGTAGATGGCCTGTCCTTCATGCACCGTGAACTCGCGGGCCAGCGCCACCTGCTCCGGCCGCGTGAGGTCGAACTGGTACACGACGGGCAGCAAGTCCGGCTTGCCTTCGGCCCCCGCTTGCGCGGGCGTGAACAGGAACACCGAACGCGGATCGGCCAGCTTGTCGTCCAGGCCGCGCGAGTCCGCCAGCGCATCCAGCACGCTGTAATTGCGCTTGCTGATTTCCACGCGGCCCTGCTGGCCGGCCGCGCCGAGCACGGTCAGGAATTCCTTGGCGTCGTAGGCGGTGATCACATCGCCCGAGCGCAGCAGGATGTCGTTGTTCTGGTTGCGGTAGATGTCCGCCAGCCGCACCGAGGCCACCTGGCTGTCGCGGCGCAGGCTGATGATGAGCTGTTCGGGATTGGTCTGTACCGGCGCGGCCTGCGCCAGCGCGCTGCTCAGGCGCTGGGCGGTCTGCGTGATGGGGTACATGCCAGGCTTGGTCAGGTTGCCCTGCACCGTCACCATCTGCCCGCGCGCATCGGCTGCGCGCGTGACGCTGACGTCGGCGCCGACCACGAGCTTGCTCAGGCGCGCCACGATGGCGTCATGCAACTTGCCCAGCGTCAGACCCTCGGCGCGGAACTTTCCAATGATGGGAAACGTAACGTTGCCGGCACTGTCGATGTCCTGGTTACCCAGATCACTGACGCCGGACGGGTCCGCGGCGAACACGCCGAGACCGCCGCGTTCCCACACTTTCACGTTGATGCCGTCACCCGGCACGAGCTTGTCGAAACCCGCCTGCGTCAGATCGCGGTAGCGCACCGGAAAGTCCGCCACATCGGGCACCCGGCTCTTTCGCGCGAGTTCGCGCGACACGGGCATCACGATGACGTCCTTGTCATCGTGAGCCCCTGTCATTTCGCTAAGCATCGGGCCGGACCGTGGGAGCTGGCAACCCGTGAGTGTCAGCGCTGCAAGCAGCAGCATGGCAAGCGTCGCATGGCGCCGCGCGCCCAGGGCCGGGACGTTCATTAGCATAGGTTCCTTCAACTTCAGCACTTTAAAAAAGAGCAACTGCCCGTCACGCCTGCATCAGGCGCTTGGGCGCAACATCAATGCGCTCGTCGTTCTCGGACTCGGTCATGGCGGGCATGCAGATGCTCATGAACTTCGTGAGCATCGCGTCCAGCGAGAACAGATTCTGCGCGCGCTGGCGGCTATTGGCCCGCATGTCCGCATTGCTGCGCACCTGGTCCACCATGTTCAGGACCTTCTCGCAGGCCTCGTGCATGTCGGGATGATCCACGCAGCTGAGCAGATGGCCCGTCTCGTCCTCGACAAAGCACTCTTCCGCACCGCCCGCCGGCGTGGAAATCACCGGCACGCCCAGCAACTGCGCCTCGATCAGCACATTCGGCAGGCCTTCGTAGCGCGACAGCAGCACGCTGGCATCCATCTTCGAATACCAGAAGCCCACGTGATTCGACAGCCCCACCAGCAACAGGCGCTCCAGCACGTCGTGCTCCAGCGCCAGCGCCTCGATGTTCTCGCGCAGGCGTCCGTCGCCCACGAGGAAGAAGCGCGCCTGCGGCCGCTCCTTCAGGTACAGCGCCGCCAACTTGATGAAGAGCTGTGGACGCTTGTCCGGCTCCAGGCGGAACACGCCGCCGATCGTTTCCGTGGCGTCCTTGGTGCGCTCGTGGAAGGCTTCCCACTTTGCCTTGTCGGCGTCCGAGGCATCGGTCGCCAGATCCGGCACGCCGTTGTACAGGATGTGGAAGCGTTCCAACGGCAGGTCCAGCCACTCGGCGTACGCTTGCGCGGCCTTGCGGCTGTTGCTGACGAACACCACGCCCGGCACCAGAGCCAGCGCCTGGAACAGCTCGGGATACTCTTCGCGGAAACGGTCCTTGCGGATGTTCGGCGGCAGGCCGCGGAACACCAGATGGATCGTCGGCGTGCCAGCCAGCAGCGCCGCCAGGGCGCCAAAGAGGCACGTGCCGTCCTGCCACAGGCTCACCACGTCGAAGCGGTTGGCGCGCAACACCGGCGCCAGACGCGTCACACCGTAGTGAACCGGCGGTGGCAGCTGTTCCAGCAGGCGGCCGAGGTTGCCTTCGGGCACGGACTGGTGCGCCACCGAAATGGCCGGCAGGCGGTTGATCTCCGTGACCGGAATCTGCGCCTTGACGAGCACCGGCAGGAAGAAGTCGTCCTGTTTCTTCGGCGCCCCGGACGGCTCGGTGTGCTGCTTGACCAGCACCTCGACCTTCTTGGGCCGCATCAGGATGTCGGGCGGCTGCAGTTCCGGCGACGCGGCGAGACGAGTCAGCTCGCCCGCCAGTCGGGTCAGCTGGCGCTCGGCGCCGCCCGGTCCCAGGCTGCCGGTGACCAGCGCCACCGACACCGGCTTTTCCGGTGTGTTCTCAGCGATCTTGCGATTGCGAAAGTGCAGGATCGCGTGCTTCATCGACACGATGCGCACGTCCTTGCCCGCCAGCGCCTCTTCGGATTCGAAGCGCTGATAGAACGCGTAGTCGCTAGCCAGCCCTTCGGCCAGTTCGGCCGCCTTGCTGCCGGGCGTCAGGTGCTTGGCCACGGGCGCGATCGCATCCCACGCGTCGGCCAGGAGGCCGCGCTTGCGCAGGCGCTTGGCGAACTCCACGCGCATGTTGCGATCCGTGTGCTGCGAGATCAGACGCCGGAACAGCGCGTCCGACTGCGCGTGCGCACGGATGTCGCTCAGCAGCTTCGCCCGCGAGAACAGGCGGTCCGGATTCGTCGTCTCGGCCGGCAGGTGACGGTCGACCAGCGCCATGGCTTCTTCCAGGTGCCGTTCCTTCACCAGCCGCGTCGCGCAATAGCGCACGATCTGCAGGTCATCCGGGCATTCCTCGAGCAGCGTCGCCCACTGCTCGGCCATGCCTTCGTTCAGGCCCGCCGACTCCTGCAGGCGGAGCAGGAGGAAGCGAACCTTCGAGTCCTCCATGTGATCGCGGGCAAGCTCCTTGGCCCGCGCCAGGTTTTCCTGAGCGACTTGAACCCGCCCCGATGCCGCAACGATTTCCTCCAACTGCGCTTGAACTTGCTGAAGATCGGACTTGGCGTCCACTCGCTCGGTTATCAGAGGGGGATTCATGCTGCCTTTCTCCGGTTGATCTTCTCGATCCAGACAAGGCAGCGCTCGATGTAGTGGTCATACTGCGACGGATTCTCGGAACGTTCCTGCAGTTGCTTCCAGTACGGCAAGGCCTGCTCAAAGCGGTGCAGACGCATGGCGCCGACAGCGGCCAGACGCAGGCCGATGGGATCGTCAGGCACCAGCGACACGATACGTTCGCCCAGCGCCAGGCGCTCGGTGGTGCTGGACGGCTCCAGGGCGCGCGCTTCGGCGTACAGATAGGCCAGGATGCGGCGTTTCTCGTGGTCCACTTCCGGCATGCCGGGCCACGACTGCGCGACGCGATCCAGCAGCTTCCATGCGGCCTGATGATCGCCGTTCGACAGGATCTCGCGAGCGCCGCGGATGGCGCGCGGGCCGAGCCTGCCGAGTTGGCGTTCGGCTTCGTCCTTGGCGCTCTGATCGGCGCCCGAGTGGCCAAGCACGTCCTTGTACGCGTCGATCGCTTCACCGAACCAGCCGCCATTGAAGGCGACGCGGGCAAAGTGCAGCTTGGCGCTGAACGGGGCGGCTTCGCCGGCGGCGGCCACTTCCAGGTGGCGCATCGCCGTCTTCTTGTCGCCCAGCGCGTCGGCCGCGCGGCCGCGCATGGCGTGCAATTCGGGGAAGTCCACGTTGGTGTCGATGGCCAGGTTGGTCAGGTCGATCACTTCCTTGTGATTGCCGGCCACCAGCGCGGCACGCACGCCCAGGCGCATGGCGCGTTCGAACGCGCGCTGCGCACGGGCG
>DMTA01000310.1 GCA_003454835.1 Achromobacter sp.
CGGAGCAGCAGCGGCTTGCTCGGCGGCCTTCGGGGCTTCAGCCGGCGCGGTGGCGGCGGCGCCAGCCTTGGCGGCGGTGTCGATGCGGGCCAGCACTTCGCCCGAGGTCACGGTGCTGCCATCGCCCTTGACGATTTCGGCCAGCACGCCCGAGGCGGGGGCCGGCACTTCCAGCACGACCTTGTCGGTTTCGACTTCGATCAGGATTTCGTCGGCTTCAACGGCAGCGCCAGGCTGCTTCTTCCAGGTCAGCAGGGTCGCTTCGGAAACGGATTCGGAAAGTTGGGGAACGACGACGTCGGTAATAGCCATTTTGTTTATTCCGTAAAGAGTATGTTCTTGTCACGCGGCGCGGCAAGGTTCGAAACGGGGTTCCGGAACGCTTGCCGCCCGCGGCGCGTGCATCAAGTAAAGGTTACTTCGTCAACATGACCTTGAACTTGGGCGCGAAGGCCGTCTCGATCAGGGCCTTCTGCTGCTCCTGGTGCTTGGCCAGGTAGCCCACGGCCGGCGATGCCGACGCGGCACGACCTGCGTAGCCAAGCTTCTGGCCTTCGACCATGTTCTCGTACACGTGATGCTGAACGTAGAACCAGGCACCTTGGTTCTGGGGTTCGTCCTGCACCCAGATCACTTCGGTCGCCTTCGGGTACTTGCGCAGTTCGGCTTCGAACGACTTGTGCGCAAACGGATACAGCTGCTCGACGCGGATGATGGCGACGTTGTCGGCGCCACGCTCGCGGCGGGCGTTGACCAGGTCGTAATACACCTTGCCCGAGCAAGCCAGCACGCGCTTGACCTTGCCGGCGTCGATGGCCTCGTCGACCTCGCCGATGACCGGGCGGAAGCTGCCGCCGGCCAGATCGGTCAGGGGCGAACCGGCGTCCTTGTTGCGCAGCAGCGACTTCGGCGTNNGCGCACAGCTGCAGGAAGCGCTCGATGCGGCCCGACGAGTGCTCGGGACCCTGGCCTTCGTAGCCGTGCGGCAGCATCAGCGTCAGGCCCGACTGGCGGCCCCACTTGGCTTCGCCGGAGCTGATGAACTGGTCGATCACGACCTGAGCGCCGTTGACGAAGTCGCCGAACTGGCCTTCCCAGATGACGAGCGTGTTGGGCTCGGCGCTGGAGAAGCCGTACTCAAAGCCCAGCACGGCCTCTTCGGACAGCACGGAGTCGATGACGGTGAACGGCGCCTGGCCTTCCGACACGTTCTGCAGCGGGATGTAGGTGCCGTCGTTCCAGCGTTCGCGGTTCTGGTCGTGCAGCACCGCATGGCGGTGCGTGAACGTGCCGCGGCCCGAATCCTGGCCGGTGATGCGGATGGCGTAGCCCGAGGAAACCAGGGTCGCGAAGGCGAGGTGTTCGCCCATGCCCCAGTCCAGGTTCATTTCGCCCTTGGCCATCGTGCGGCGGTCGTTCAGCAGCTTGGCGACCAGCGGGTGCACCGTGAAGCCTTCCGGCACGGTGGTGATGCGTTCGCCGATGCGCTTCAGTTCAGCCAGCGGCACGGCGGTGTCGGCCTGATCGGTCCACTTGGCGCCCAGGAACGGCGACCAGTCGATGGCGTACTTGCTCTTGTAGTCGGTCAGCACCGGCTCGATGGTGCGCTGGCCGTCTTCCATCAGTTGACGGTAGTCCTTGACCAGTTGATCGGCTTCGCCGTCGGCCAGCACGCCCTGCGTGGTCAGCTTGTCGGCGTACAGCTTGCGCGTGCCGGGGTGGTGGCCGATGCGCTTGTACATCAGGGGCTGCGTCAGCGACGGGGTGTCTTGCTCGTTGTGGCCCAGCTTGCGGAAGCAGACGATGTCCACGACGACGTCGTGACGGAACTGCTGACGATAGTCCAGGGCCAGCTTGGTGACGAACACCACGGCTTCGGGATCGTCGCCGTTGACGTGGAACACCGGGGCTTCGATCATCTTGACCACGTCGGTGCAATACAGCGTCGAACGCGAGTCACGCGGGTCGGACGTGGTGAAACCGATCTGGTTGTTGATGACGATGTGCAGCGTGCCGCCCGTACCGTAGCCGCGCGTCTGCGCCAGGTTCAGGGTTTCCATCACGACGCCCTGGCCGGCAAAGGCCGCGTCGCCGTGCACCAGCACCGGCAGAACTTGCTGGCCTTCGGCGTCGCCGCGGCGTTCCTGGCGGGCGCGGACGCTGCCTTCGACGACGGGGTTGACGATTTCAAGGTGCGAGGGGTTGAAGGCCAGCGACAGGTGGACGGGGCCGCCGCGCGTGGACAGGTCGCTCGAGAAACCGTTGTGGTACTTCACGTCGCCGTCGGTCAGGCCCTCGGCGTGCTTGCCTTCGAACTCGGCGAACAGGTCGCCGGGCATCTTGCCCATGATGTTCACGAGCAGGTTCAGGCGGCCGCGGTGGGCCATGCCGACCACGATTTCCTGAACGCCGTTTTCACCGGCGTGGTTGACCACTTCGTCCATCGAGGCGATGAAGCTTTCGCCGCCTTCCAGCGAGAAGCGCTTCTGGCCGACGTACTTGGTGTGCAGGAAGCGTTCCAGGCCTTCGGACTCAGTCAGCTGCTGAAGGATGTGACGCTTTTCTTCCGGCGTGTACGTGGGCGCGCCCAACGTGGTTTCCAGGCGTTCCTGGATCCAGCGCTTGGCGGCGGGGTCGGAGATGTGCGTGAATTCTGCACCGATGCTGCGGCAATACGTGTCGCGCAGCGCCTTCAGGATGTCGCGCAGCGTCATCGTGCTGGCGGTCGTGAAGTAGGTGTTGGTGGCCGAGTACGTCTGGTCCAGATCGGCTTCGGTCAGGCCGTAGAAGGCGGGATCGAGCTCGGGGATCGGCGGACGTTCCTGGCGCTTGAGCGGGTCCAGATCGGCCCAGCGCGAGCCCAGCGAGCGGTAGGCGGCAATCAGCGATTGCACCGAGACCTGCTTGCTGGCGACGCTCAGATCGGGTTCGGCCGCGCGTTGCACAAAGGCATTGGCCTTGGCGCGCTGGGCGAACGATTCGACGATGGGAGCGTGGGCCTGGTCGCGAGTGGATTCCTGGCCGTCGGTTGCGGGAGCGTGCTGCAATTGGTCGAAGTATTCGCGCCAGTTGTCAGGTACCGAACCGGGATTATCGAGGTAGGCTTCGTAAAGCTCCTCGACATACGGGGCATTACCCCCAAAGAGATAAGACGTGGATAGAGATTCTATTTCCGAAGACATATCGCTTCACCTTTACGAGTGCTTCACTCGAGACGATGCAGGAAAACCTTCCGCGACACGGGCTTCCCGTTAGGCGGATAGCAGGGGCAGAAGGCGCGTACAAGCCTTGAAAGCCTATGGTCGAGAAGTATAACCCTTTGAGTTTATGGGCGTCTTCCTGCATTTCTGTGACGCAAAAGGCCTTTCGGAATGCTGTCATGCGGCAATGGAATGTCCGTCCAACCCCTTCCAATCCGCCGTCTACGCGCCACCAAAATCCGTCAATGCAAAATGCGGCAGCGCGTCATTTCAAATAACAGAAAAGATGAGTGTTGCGTTTACGCCTCGTCAAACCGGCAGCGCGGTGGTCGACATGATCTCTTTGAGCACGAAAAAAGTACGAATCTGGCGTACGCCGGGCAGCTTGATGATCTCGCCCGCATGCAGCTTGTTGAAGCGTTCCAGGTCCCGGATGCGCAACATCAGGACATAGTCGAATTCGCCCGCCACCAGATGGCATTCCAGGCAACCGCTGATGCCCTTGGCCGCTTCCTCGAAGTCCGTGAAGGAATCGGGCGTCGAGCGATCCAGCACCACACCAACGATGACCAGCGTGGCCATGTCGACGTCCGCCGGTTCCAGCAACGCGACCGTCTTTCGGATGACGCCTTCGCTCTTTAGCCTTTCCACCCGACGCAGGCACGCTGCCGGGCTCAGATGCACGCGGGCGCTCAAGTCCAGATTGGTGATCTGCGCATCGTCCTGAAGAATGCGCAGGATCTGGCGGTCGATGCGGTCCAGCGAGAAAACGGCGGTCATCGGTTGCGTCCCTGAAAATTAAATTTCGCCTGAATTTTTATTTTGGAAATATTAAATCCATTAATCGAATATAACGACCTTTAGATTTGGCGGAATTAAAAAATACGCAATTGACCGCTCAGCCCCATGATTTCTATGATTTTTGCGAACCCCGCCGCCACGCCGGGCCCGCCAGGATCACCAGGAGCCACCATGGATCTGCAACGTTTTCCCCGTCATCGCCTGACCTTTGGCGATACCCCGATCGAAAAGCTGGACCGCTTGTCGCAGCATCTCGGCGGCAAGGTCGAGATCTACGCCAAGCGTGAAGACTGCAACAGCGGCCTTGCCTTCGGCGGCAACAAGCTGCGCAAGCTCGAATACCTGATTCCGCAGGCGCTGGAACAAGGCTGCGACACGCTCGTCACGATTGGCGGCATCCAGTCCAACCACACGCGGATGGTCGCGGCGGTGGCCGCCAAACTGGGGTTGGCCTGCGTGCTGGTCCAGGAAAACTGGGTGGACTATTCGGATGCGGTCTACGACCGCGTCGGCAACATCATGATGAGCCGCCTGATGGGCGCGGACGTGCGGCTGGTCGATCAGGGCTTTGACATCGGGTTTCGCCGCAGTTGGGAAGAGGCGCTGGAAGAGGTGAAACGCCGCGGCGGCAAGCCCTATGCGATTCCGGCAGGCGCGTCCGATCACGAGCTGGGTGGGTTGGGTTACGTGGGCTTTGCCGAAGAAGTGCGCCGCCAGGAAGCCGAGCTGGGATTCAAATTCGACTACATCGTCGTCTGCGCGGTCACGGGCAGCACGCAGGCCGGCATGGTGGTGGGGTTTGCGGCCGACGGCCGCGCCGACCGCGTCATCGGCATCGATGCATCGGCCACGCCGGACCAGACCCGCGCGCAGGTCCTGCGCATCGCGCGGCGCACCGCCGACCTCGTCGGCCTGGACAAACCCATCGAAGACAAGGACGTGGTGCTGGACACGCGCTACGCCTATCCCGCGTATGGCCTGCCCTCAGCCGAGACCAACGACGCTATCCGCACGTGCGCCCGTCTCGAAGGCATGATGACCGACCCCGTGTACGAAGGAAAATCCATGCAGGGGATGATGGACATCATCCGCAAGGGCGAGATTCCCGCCGGCTCGAGGGTTTTGTATGCGCACCTGGGAGGGGTGCCGGCGATCAACGCCTATAGCTTTCTCTACCGCAACGGATAGCGGCGGGTTCGGCGTTACGGGGTGGCCTTGCGGGGACTTACGGTGACGTTGTCGCCCTGCCCGGCCGCCACGGGAAACCCATGCCGGCGCGCCGCTGCCGTCACGATCAGCGTCGCCGCCAGCAACAGCAACAGCGCGGGCGCAAAGGCGGCGACGCCCACGCCTTCAAGCAGGATGCCGCCGATGACGCCGCCGCCCGCGATCGCCAGATTCCAGGCCGTGACGAGCATCGACTGCGCCACATCCGCGGACTCGCCCGCTGTCTTGGCCAGCGCGGTCTGAAGCAGCGTCGGTGCGCCGCCAAACGCCAGCCCCCATGCCGCCACCGCCGTGATCACTACGGCCGGATCATTGCCGCTGACGCCAAGAACCAGCGCCGACAACGCGAACAGCACCGTGCTGGCCAGCGTCATGGCGCGCAGATGGCTGTCGATCAGAACGCCGATGACCCACAGGCCGATCAGCGAGGACAGGCCGAACACCAGCAGCATCATGTCCGTGCGGTCGCCCATGCCGCGCGCCGCCAGGAACGGCGCGATGTAGGTATAGAGAATGTTGTGCGCCAGAACGAACGCGAACACCACGAACAGCACCGCGCGCACGCCCGGCAAGGTGAAGACGCGGCGCAGCGGCGCACGCTTGCCCGAAACCTGCCCGGCAAAGTCCGGCACCTGAATCCGCACCCACGCCATCAGGATCAGCGCCAGCACGCTCATGATGCCGAAACACCACCGCCACCCCACCAGGTTGCCCAGGAACGTGCCCGCCGGCACGCCAAGCGACAACGCCAGCGGCGTGCCCACCATCGCGATGGCGAGGCCCCGCCCCTTCTGGCGCTCGGGCACCATGCGCGCCGCGTAGCCCGCGGCCAGCGCCCACAGCAGCCCGGCGGACACGCCCGCGACAAAACGCGCCGCCATCGTCAACAAGTAGCTGGCGGACACCGTGGTGAGGGTGTTGGCGACGACGAAGCCCGCAATCGCGGCCAGCAACAACGGACGGCGGCGCGCCCCTTGCGTCGCCGCGGTCAACGGTATTGCCGCGACCAGCGAACCGATCGCGTAGATCGTCACCAGCTGTCCCGCCATCGCTTCGGAAATATTCAGCCCCGCGCTGATCTGCGGCAACAGACCGGCCGGCAGGGCTTCCGTCAGGATCGTGACGAAACCGGCCAGCGCCAGGGCCAGCAGTGCTGCAATGGGAAGGCGCGCCTCGCGCGCACCGGGGCTGGAGGCCGCCGCCTGAAAATCTGCCATGTTCTGCCTTTTTTGATTGGCCGGCGGCGGGCGGTATGCCGCGGCGCCGGCGCGTTGTGTGAAGGCAGCCATGTTGGCGGCGGACGCTGTCCGGGACAATAATGCCGGCGTTCAAAACATATCGGACAAAATGTCCTGAATCGCATCATGGTCGAATCGCTCAGCGCCATTGCTGCCTTCGTGCAGGCCGCGGAAACGCGCAGTTATTCCGAGGCCGCCCGCCATCTGGGCGTGTCGGCGTCGGCCGTGGGCAAGAGCGTGTGCCGCCTGGAAACACGCCTGGGCGTGCGCCTGCTCCATCGCAGCACGCGCAGCATCACCTTGACCGCCGAGGGCGCCGTCTTCCTGGAACGCTGCCGCCGCATCCTGTGCGAACTCGAGTCCGCCGAACTGGAACTCTCCGAAACCCGCCAGGCGCCGCAAGGCCGATTGCGCATCAGCCTTCCGCTGGTCGGCATGCTGGTCATGCCGGCGTTGACCGCCTTCATGCACCGCTATCCGGCCATCGAACTGGACGTGGATTTCTCGGATCGTCTGGTGGACGTCATCAACGAAGGATTCGACATCGTGATGCGCACCGGCGAGCCGACAGACTCGCGGCTGGTGTCGCGTCCGGTCGGCGACTATCGCCTGCTGCTTGTCGCCGCGCCGGGCTATCTGGCCAGCCGCGGCACGCCGCGCGGTCCGGCCGACCTGCAGCATCACGCCTGCCTGCAGCATCGATTTCCCAGCACCGGAAAACTCGAACCGTGGCCCTTGAGGCGCGACGCAGGAATGCCCGAGTGGACGCTGCCCGTGTCGATGGTGTGCAACACGTCCGCGGCGCTGTTGGATGTGGCGGTGGCGGGCTTGGGCATCGCGTGCCTGCCTGATTTTCTGGTGCGGCCTGCGATGCAGCGCGGCGACCTGGTATCGGTGCTGGACGACCATGTCGAACACCAGGGCACGTTCCGGGTGCTGTGGGCATCCAGCAAGCATCTGGCGCCCAAGCTGCGGGTCTTCATCGACTTCATGGGCGCGGAATTGTTCAAGGAAACCGACCCCGCGACGGCGTGAAATTCCTAGCGTAGGGCATACGCCGATGGCCGGCGGCTGGTATTTGATGTACATACTTTGTATACATGATCGGACCCACGCTTGGGCGGACCGATCACCTCCTTCTTGCGACCGCCGCCGTCCCGCCGATGCCCCTCTACGACACCACGCTGCCCTACCCTCGCGACCTCGCCGGCTACGGACGCAATCCGCCGCACGCGCAATGGCCGGGCAACGCGCGGATCGCCGTGCAGTTCGTGCTGAACTACGAAGAAGGCGGCGAGAACAGCGTGCTGCATGGCGACCCCGGCTCCGAGCAGTTCCTGTCCGAGATGTTCAACCCGGCAAGCTATCCGGACCGGCATCTCAGCATGGAAAGCATCTACGAATACGGGTCGCGCGCGGGCGTGTGGCGCATCCTGCGCGAATTCGAGAAGCGGCAACTGCCGCTGACGGTGTTCGGCGTTGGCATGGCCCTGCAACGCCATCCCGATCTGACCGCCGCGTTCGTCGAATTGGGCCATGAGATCGCCTGCCACGGCTGGCGCTGGGTCCACTATCAGGACGTGGACGAAGCGACCGAACGCGAGCACATGCGGCTGGCCATCGACACCATCACCACGCTGACCGGCGCGCGGCCGCTGGGCTGGTACACCGGACGCGACAGCCCGCGCACGCGCAGGCTGGTCGCCGATGACGGCGGATTCGAGTACGACAGCGATTACTACGGCGACGACCTGCCCTTCTGGATGCAGGTCCGCAAGACCGATGGCTCGCCCGCGCCGCAGCTGATCGTGCCCTACACGCTGGACTGCAATGACATGCGCTTTGCGCTGCCGCAGGGCTATTCGCACGCCGATCCCTTTTTCCAGTACATGAAAGACAGCTTCGACGCGCTCTATGCCGAAGGCAGCGAGGCGCCCAAGATGCTCAGCATCGGCATGCACTGCCGCCTGCTTGGCCGGCCCGGACGCATCGTCGCCCTGCAACGCTTTCTGGATCACATCGCACGCCACGACCGTGTCTGGATCTGCCGCCGGCTGGACATCGCGCGCCACTGGAAAGCCACGCACCCCTACACCCCCGACCGTTGAACAGGACGACCATGGCCAACAATCTGAACGATCCGAACGCCGAGCCGAGCCCGCGCGAGCGCGTCGGCGAAGCCGGCATGGGCAAGGACATCTGGGACTGGCACGAGGCGCTCAGCGTCTACAGCGATCCCGGCTACGCCGAGAAAGGCCAACTCACGGTCACCTACCTGACCGACGCGCACCGCGCCTGCGCCGCGCGCATCTCGCAATGGATGCGGGACTGCGGCTTCGACGAGGTCGGCATCGATGCCGTGGGCAATGTGGTCGGCCGCTACCGCGCCGCCCAGGCCGGCGCGCCGGTGCTCATGACGGGCAGCCATTTCGACACGGTGCGCAACGCCGGCAAGTACGACGGCCGGCTCGGCATCTTCGTGCCCATGGCCTGCGTGCGTGCGCTGCACCGCCAGAACCGGCGGCTGCCTTTCGATGTCGAGGTCATCGCCTTCGCCGAAGAAGAAGGCCAGCGCTACCGCGCGACGTTCCTGGGATCGGGCGCCCTGATCGGCGGGTTCAAGCCCGAATGGCTGGACCAGAAAGACGCCGACGGCATCACCATGCGCGACGCCATGCTGCACGCGGGCCTGGACATCGACGGCATTGCGGGCCTGCGCCGCGATCCGGCCCGCTATCTGGGCTTTGTCGAGGTCCACATCGAACAAGGCCCCGTGCTGTACGAAATGGGGCTGCCGCTGGGCGTCGTCACCTCGATCAACGGCTGCGTGCGCCATCAGGTGCAGATCCTGGGGCTGGCCAGCCACGCGGGCACCACGCCCATGGACCGCCGGCGCGACGCCGCCGTGGCGGCCGCCGAACTGGCGCTGTTTGTGGAACGGCGCGCCGCCCGCGATGGCGACTCGGTCGGCACCGTGGGCATGTTCGAGGTGCCGGGCGGGTCGATCAACGTCGTGCCAGGCGAGTGCCGATTCAGCCTGGACCTGCGCGCCCCCAGCGATGCGCAGCGCGACGCGCTGGTCGACGACGTGCTGGCCGAGCTGGCCGCCATCTGCAAGCGGCGCGGCCTGACGTACGC
>DMTA01000434.1 GCA_003454835.1 Achromobacter sp.
CGCGAGCTTGCAAGCCCCGCGTCGCCGATGCGCGGGGTTTAGCCGCCGTTGCGGACCGGGTCGGGCGCATCACGCGAGATGCCCGCTTCGTCGGCGTCCGTGACGCGATCGGTGGCGACGTCCGCGCCATCGTCCTCTACAAAGTCCGGTTCCACGCTTTCGCGTTCTCCGGTGGCCTGGGAGTCGCTGTCGGTGTGCCGGCGGCCAAACGGCAGGTCGCTGGCGGAATCCGATGAGTCACTGGGACCCAGGTCGGGCCGGCCGCTGTCATCGGGGTTCAGATCAGTGTCGGGAATACGGGGCATAGCAATCTCCGGATGGGGACGCGTGCGGACACGGAACGGTCGCGGGCGTCGGATTTGGTCGCGTATCGGCAGCAAGTGCCATGCCGAGGGGTCGCATCAACGAAGCGAACCGGACGGGCCCGGAGCAGGGCAGGTATGGAATTTGCTCATCCTGGGTGAATTTTCTACCGGGAGATCGTCATGTCCTTGATTGTCGCTGCACGGTTCCAGACCTTCGACGAAGCCACACTGGCCGCCCAGAAGCTGTTCGCCGAGGGCTATACCGAGGACGACATCCACACGTTCTACGTCAGCATCGCGGGCGAGCACGGGCGGTTTCCATTAGGTGGTGACCGAATTGCGGATCCGGATGCCAAAGGCGGGCATTTCGGCGCCGTAGCCGGCGCCTCGCTGCTGGGGCTGGTGTTCGCCCTGGTGGCGGGCGTGATTGCCGCGCAATTGGCGGCGTCGATCTTCATCACGATTGCTGCGGCGGGTGTGGGCGCTTATATCGGCGCGCTGGCGGGCGCCATGTGGGTGATCGGCCGCAAGAAGCGTGTGCGAACGGCGCCCGGCGAACCGGAAAAGTCGCACCCGCCGGTGCGGCAGGCGGGCGTGATGCTGGCACTGCATGTGGATGTCGGCCGCGAGCAGCAGGCGCGCCAGATTCTGCGTGCGGCGGGCGGTACAGACATCGAGCGGGCGCATGGGCGTTGGCAGGACGGCAAGTGGCAGGATTTCGATCCGCTGGACCCGCCGCGCCGCGTCGAAGCGCCCACCACCGCGAACTGAAGGCCGTGAGGCCGCTCACGGAGACACCACAATGAAGCCATTTACCATCCCTTCGCTGGCGGCCGTGGCCGCGGCGGTTTTCCTGGCGGGCGCCGGCCATTCGAGCCACGCCGCCGAACTGGACGCGTCTGACGCCCGATTCCTGCAGGCTGCGTCGGGTTCGGGCCTGTTTGAAGTGCAGGCTGCCGAGTTGGCGGGCAAGCGCGCGCAGGATGCGCAGGTGCGGGCCTTCGCGGCGAAGATGCTGGAACAGCACGCCGCCGTGAACAGAGAATTGAAGGCGCTGGCCGCCTCGAAGAACGTGTCGCTGCCGGATCAACCGGCCGAGCCCGAACGCGCCACGCTGCACGAGCTGGGCGGCAAGACTGGCGCGGCATTCGATCAGCTCTACATCCAGAAGGTCGCTGTCGACGCACATGCCACTGCGAACCGGCTGTTCGAGACCGCTGCGAAGGAATCAGAAGATGCGCAGGTGCGTGACTTTGCCGTTCGGACGTTGCCGATGCTGAGCGATCACTATGCGATGAGCCGCGCGTTGCAGCGTGAGCCAGCTGTCAATGGCGAAAAGATCCATCCCGCGCCTAAAGGCGAAGCGCCGCCGGTGTCTCCCGCGTCCCGCGCCGCGCCGGCTTCAGTGGTCCCGGAAAAGTGAATACCAAAGCGCGGCGCGGCGGTCAGCTCGGGGATCGGCCGCTCAATCGCCTGCGCTGCCGGTGATGGGAAGCACGATGCCCGTGATGTAGCTCGAGCATTCGGGCGATGCCAGAAAGACGTAGGCCGGCGAGATTTCCTCGGGCTGGGCGGGGCGTTTCAAGTCGGTCTTTTCGCCGAACGACTTGATCTCTTCGGCGCTTCGATCGGCCGGATTCAGGGGCGTCCATACCGGCCCCGGCGCGACCGCATTCACGCGGATGCCTTGCTCGGCAAGATTGGACGCCAGAGACCGGGTGAATGCATGGATCGCGCCTTTGGTAGACGAATAGTCCAGCAGCTTGGCGCTGCCGTTCAGCCCCGTGACGGAGCCGGTGTTGATGATGGCGTCGCCTGTCTTCAAGTATTCAAGCGCCGCGCGCGCCATGTAGAAATAGCCCGTGATGTTGGTGCGCAGGGTCTTGTCCCATTTCTCGTCGCTGATTTCCGGCAGCGTTTCGGTGTGCAACTGGTACGCGGCGTTGTTGACCAGGATGTCGAGCTTGCCGAAATGTTTGACGACCTGCGCCACCGCTTCGTTGCAGAAGGCCGAATCCTGCACGTCGCCGGGGATCAACAGACACTGACGGCCTTCCGCCTCAACCGCGCGGCTGGTCTCCTTGGCGTCTTCGTGTTCGTCCAGGTACAGCACCGCAACGTTGGCGCCTTCGCGCGCAAACAGGACCGCCACCGCGCGGCCAATGCCGGAGTCTCCCCCGGTGATGATGGCCACCTTGTCCTGCAGCTTGCCGCTGCCCTTGTAGCCGGGCGCCTGGTACTGCGGTTTAAGCACCATATTGGCTTCAACGCCTGGCTGTTCGTCCAGGTGCTGGCCCGGCATCGGCGGCGTGGGGTGCGGGCGGTCGCCGGTCTGGGCGTTCTTGGGTGTGCTCAATTTTTTCTCCCATTGGGCGGCGCGGGATGCGCCTTGCGACTGGGAGTCAAGCAAACGCCGTTCCTGGCGACCGCGCCGATGCGCCTACTGGCGGCCGACGATAATGCCGAGCAGAAACGCCGCGCCCGCCGCCAGCCCGACCGCCTGCCAGGGGCGCGCGTGGATATATTCCTCGGTGCAATCCAGCGTTTCGCGCATCAGGTCATGCGCGTTGTCCGACGCGTCGCGCAGGCTTTGACGCGTGGCTTGAAGCTGGTCGGTCAAACGCGCCTTCAAGGCCTCAAGGTCCGTTGCCGAGCTGTCGCTGAGCGTGGCTTCCAGCTCGTCGATCCAGCTTTCCGGATGCCGCGAGCGCCTGTAGGCGCCACGATTGTCGGGGCCGTTCTCGGGGAAGTCGGAAGGCATAGGGGTATTCGTCGTGGCCATCGAAAGCTCCTTGACTGTCGGGCGGAAAATGCGCCTTCGCGGTCGGCCCGGGCGGCCGCGGGGCGGGGCGAGGCTTACGCCTCGACCATGTCTCGGCATGCCAGCGTGCAGGCGATGCAGGCGCCCGCGCAAATCTGGCAAGGTTCAAAGTCGTGCGTGGAGCATTGCCGCGCGCAGGCGTCGCAAACCAGCGCGCACAACGTGCACATCGCCTGCGCAAATTCGCCTTCGCGGGCCAGCATGGCCGCGCATAGCCGGCAGACTGCGGCGCAATCGGTGCACAAGCCGATGCAGGACCTGAGCTGCGCCGGATTGCGCCGCAGGCAACTGGCGGCGCATTGGTCGCAGGCCACCGCGCATTCATAGCAGGCTTGCACACATTGTTCGAAGTTTGGGTCTCGCATTGCATCTCCTTGTGAGCGGCCGGGGCCAAGCAGCCACACAGGGGCAGGGCGCCCGACGGCACATCCGCTTGCAATTTGAAGGTCTTGACAGTTTTTCCTGCTCGCGAGGGGCCGTAGGATGAAGGTTCGCATTGGCAGGAGATACCCATGAAACCTTCGTCCGCACCCAAATCCACCCCGTCGGCGCGCGCCGGCAAGTCCGAACAGGACAACGCTAAGATACTGCCGCCGAGCGGTCCCGTCGACGTGCCGAATCTTCCGGATAAACCCGATGCCGACACGCCCGACGAGGCCGCGCGCGACAAGCGCGAAGTGGTCGACAACAAGACCGAGTCGAACTGGGCGGACGGCTCCGCGCCGCAGCCTCGCGCCAAGAACGCGCGCTCATCGATCTTCTGATTACGCATCGGCCGCCTGCTGGTCGTGAAGGAACGCGAGCAGGCGGCGCTCGTCGGCGCTGAGGCCGCGCGGGCCTGCCGGAGCGGCCTTGCGGGCCGGCAGCGTGCCGGTGAGGTAGGCCTCCATGATCGCCGGATGCACATAACAGGCGCGGCAGACGGCAGGCGTATTGGCGAGGCGTTTCGACACTTGTTTGATGATGTCCACGGCCTGCTGTCTGGCCTGGCGCTCATCCTCGAAAGGGCGTGCCTGCAACGCGGCATAGGCCATGACCGAGCCCGCCCAGGTGCGATAGTGTTTCGCCGTGTACTCGCCGCCGCCGGCGGTGCGCAGGTAGGCGTTGACCGCGCCCGAATCGACCGGGCGCTTGTCGCCGTCCGTATCCAGATACTGAAATAGCTGCTGTCCGGGGATATCCAGGCATTGCTTGATGATGCGGGCGACGCGCCTGTCCGTGACGGTGACGTCGTGCGCTACACCGCTCTTGCCCTGGAACCTGAACCGGAAGCGGCTGCCGGCCACGGTGGTGTGGCGGCGCGTCAGGGTCGTGAGTCCATACGATTTGTTTGCACGGGCATATTCGCGTCCGCCGATGCGGATCAGCGTGATTTCCAGCAGGCGCACCAGTACGGCGATCACCTTGTTTTGCGTAAGGCCCGGTATCTTCATGTCGCGCTCGACTTGGCGCCGGATGCGCGGCAGCGCATGGCCGAAGGACAAGAGGTTCTTGTACTTCGTGGCATCTCGCACCGCCGTCCAGTCCGGGTGGTAGCGATACTGCTTGCGGCCGCGCGCGTCGCGCGCCGTGGCCTGCAGATGCCCGTCCTTCAAGGGGCAGATCCATACGTTTTCGTAGGCCGGCGGAATCGCCAGCGCGTTGATGCGCTGGATTTCCGATTCGTCGGTGACACGGGCGCCTTTTTCGTCAAGGTAATGAAACGTATGGGCGTTGACGCGCACGCGGGTATAGCCAGGCTGCGTGTCGTCCACATAGGTCAGCGCCGCCTCTTCAACGGGCAGCGGATCCGGGTCCTGTTGCGTGCGGGTGCTCATTCAATCTCCGGGTGCGCGCGGGTGCGCCCCGACCCAGCACGCCGCGTTCCCGGCCGCGCCGCGCCGGGCGGCAATCCCGGTTGGGCACGGCGCTTGCTGAAGGTTTCATCGGCAATCGTGCTGCTGGAACCGTCTACCGGGCCGGCCGCGCCGCCCGCGAGAGAATCTTCAGAGGAGAGTGCAATGCAAACCGTCCTGCAACTACATGTGCCGCCGAAGCCGGACCCGATTCCGCCCGGCTCGCCGCCGGGCGACCTGCCCGTGGACCCGGATACCGATGAGCCGGACGTGGATCTGCCGCCGCTGTCCCCGCCGGTCAAGGAAATCGTGCCGCCGAAAGACGCCTGAGGCTTCGCCCTTTCACAACTCGAATCAATAAGACCAAGGAGTCATTATGTCGACCATCCTGCTGATCATCCTGATCCTGCTGCTTATCGGCGCCGTGCCCGCCTGGCCGCACAGCCGAAGCTGGGGCTACTACCCCAGCGGCCTGCTCGGCATCGTCGTGGTCGTGCTCATTGTGCTGCTGCTGATGGGACGCATATAGCGCCTTGACGCGCTGACGGCCTGCGGGCACGTGCGCGTGCCTGGCCGGCCGTGCCTGACCCACGGCGCCTGTCCGGCCACTCCTGAGCGGCCACCCCTGACCGGCCGTGCCAGGTCAGCCGCATCAGGCCGGGCTGCCGCGGGTCAAGCCGCATCTGAATGAGCAGTCCAAGGCGCCCGTTCTGGCGCGCTTACCGCGTCGGGCGTAAGATCTGCGGGTTTCAGCAGCAACCCACATAGACCCGCAGCCCCGACATGAGCATCCCCTTATTGATCCTGATCGACAGCGTTCAGGACTATCTTCCCGTCATCGAATCTCAGGGCTTTCGCCCAATCCTCGCGACCACCGAACAGACCCGCGCCCAGGCCATCAAGGACCACGGCGCCGGGATTCGCGCCGTTCTGACGCGCGGCGCCACCGGCTTGCGTGCCGATGAAATGGCGGCGCTGCCCCAATTGAGCATCGTCTGCTCGCTGGGCGTGGGCTATGAAAATATCGATCTCGCGGCGGCCCACGCGCGCGGCATCGAGGTCACGAATGGTCCCGGCGCCAATGCCGTGTCCGTTGCCGACCACGCGATGGCGTTGCTGCTGGGCGCCGCGCGCCGGCTGCCGCAGGCCGATGCCTGGGTCCGTCAAGGACACTGGAGCGGGTTCATGGGGCCGCAGGTCAGCGGCAAGCGGTTGGGCATTCTGGGACTAGGCACGATCGGTCTGGAAATCGCCCGGCGCGGCGCGAACGGCTTTGGCATGAGCGTTGGGTATTACAACCGCCGTGCGCGTCCGGAATCCGGCTACACCTATTTCGACAATCCGCGCGCGCTGGCGGCTGAGTCCGATTTTCTGGTGGTGGCCACGCCGGGCGGCGCCGGCACGCATCATCTGGTGAACGCCAGCGTGCTGGAGGCGCTGGGGCCGGACGGCTATCTGATCAACATTGCGCGCGGCAGCGTGGTCGACACGGACGCCTTGATTGCCGCGCTGGCCGACAAGCGCATCGCCGGCGCGGGGCTGGATGTGGTCGACGGTGAGCCGAACATTCCCGCTGCGCTGAAGCAGCTGGACAACGTGGTGTTGACGCCGCACAGCGCCGGACGTTCGCCCGAAGCGGTGGCGGCGACGGTGGCGCTGTTCCTGGAGAACGCCACGGCGCATTTTGCCGGCAAGCCCGTGCTGACGCCGGTGCGGGACGCGAACCTGGTGGCGGCGTGAAACCGCGCGGCTGTTTGCCGACGTGAAGGTGGCGTCAGCGGATATGCCGATGTTGAATGCGCCGACGCCGCGTCCCGTGTGGACGCGGCGTCGGCGTTTTTGCAGCTACAGTGCGGGCCATGCCATCAGTGCGAGAACATGATCGGCACCGTCATGCTCTTCAGGATGGAGGCGGTGGCGCCGCCCATTGCCCATTCGCGGAACTTGCTGTGGCCGTATGCGCCCATGACGATCAGGTCGGCACTGTAATCGGCGGCGGCGTTCAGGATGGTGCTGCCGACGCCGACGCCCTTGATGTCGCGGCGCACGTGGTCCGGCGCGGCCATGCCGTGTGCCACGAAGTAGGCGACCAGGTCTTCAAAGGGGATGGATTCGACGTTGCGCGTGGCCGCGCCTTCATCCATGGTCAGTACCACGACCTGCGAGGCGCCTTGCAGCAGCGGCGTGGCATCGGCCAATGCGCGGGCAGCTTCGCGGCTGCCGTCCCAGCAGAGCAGCACGCGGTCGCCGACGACCGGGAATTCGCCGCTGGACGGCACCACCATGACGGGACGTCCAGCGGTCAGGAGGGTTTGTTCGACGAATTCGTTTTCGTGGGCGGCTTCGACGTCGTCGCGGTTTTGCTGGCTGACGATGATGAGGTCGCTGGCGCGGCCGTGCAGGGCGACGGTGGCACTGGGCGAGGATTCGCCGGCGCGCACGACGGCCGGTACGTCTGCGATGGCGGCGGCTTCCAGAAAGGCATTTTGCACCTCGCCCCGATTCTGGGCCTGCAGGTTCTTCATGATGTTGAGCGTGCGCGACATCATGACGGATTCGCCGTAGTAGTACTGCGGCGGCGCGGAGCTGGCGTAGACCCCCACCAGTTCGGCCTTGTGGCGCTTGGCCAGTTCCAGCGCCAGCGNNGTACATGGTGGGCCTCCTTGGTTGAACGAGCCATGTCCGTATGGTTGCCGTTTAACCGGGGCGCTCCATTGATGCGCATCAAGCCGGTTGGAGTTTCGCCCCGCCGCCTCAATGCATGCGCTATTGCAAGCCGCTATTGCGGCGCCGGATCGCGCTGCACGCGGTCACGCAGTTGGCGGATCTGGCGCGCCTGCTGCGCGATCCGGTCAAGCGGTGCGGCCAGCGCCGGTTCGGCGGCGGCGATGACTGCGGGTACATTCATGCCGCGCGCCTCCTGGATGGGGCCGGGGCCTTCCGGGT
>DMTA01000267.1 GCA_003454835.1 Achromobacter sp.
GAGCAGGGTGGTCTTGCCCGCTCCGTTCGGGCCGATGAGCGCGTGCAGCTCGCCGGGCCGGACCGACAGGTCGACGCCCTGCGTGGCTTGCACGGCGCCAAAGGATTTCTGCAGGCCGCGGATTTCCAGTTTGGAATTCGTCATTGCTTGCCTCCCGCCAGCCAGCCGTACACGCCGCGTTTGCCGAAGAGAACCACCAACACCAGCACGGGCCCCAGGATCAGCATCCAGTGCTCGGTCCAGCCGGTTGCTACCTGCTCCAGCCCCAGGTATACGGCCACGCCAAGCACGGGGCCGAATATCGACCCCATGCCGCCCAGGATGACCATGGCCATCAGCTCGCCGGATTTCTGCCAGGCCGACATGTCCGGGCTGACGAAGAGCGCGTAGTTGGCCCACAGCGCCCCGGCAAGCCCGGTTCCGGCAGCCGACAGCACGAACGCCGTGAGGCGATAGCGCAGCGGCGCGAGTCCTAGTGCGATGCTGCGGCGCGGATTCTGCTTGATGCTTTGCAGTGCCATGCCAAAGGGCGAGTTGACGATGCGCCGGCACACGATGATCCAGAGGGTCATGAGCGCCAGGCACACGTAGTAGAAGGTGGCCGGATCGTTCACATTCAGCCCCGGCAGCGTGTTGCGCGCATCAATCGACAGGCCGTCGTCGCCGCCGTAAATCATCAGCCCGACTAGGATGAAGTACAGCATCTGCCCGAAGGCGAGCGTGATCATGATGAATTGCACGCCGGAGGTGCGCAGCGACAGAAAGCCCACTACCAGCCCGGCCAGCGCGGCAACCGCGACGGCGAGCGGCCACATGACCAGCGCGGCATTGCTGCCGCTCCAGCCAAAGATCGTCTCGCCCATGTTGACGTGGTGGGCAGCGATGCCGATAACGTAGCCGCCCAGCCCGAAGAACGCGGCGTGGCCGAAGCTGACCATGGCGCCGTAGCCCAGGATCAGATCCAGGCTGACGGCCGCGATGGCGTAGATGAGAAAGCGCGTCATGAGATTGACGAGAAAGCTCTCGCCCGTGGCCGATGCGATGGCCGGCACCAGCACGAAGAGCAGCAGCCCGATTGCATTGACAACGACGCTGCGGGTGATGCGCAGTCTGCCAGTCGAGGAGGGGCGTGACACCGTCGACGCGCCGTCGCGGTCTGGGGCGGCCGCGCCTCCGGTGTCGGACACCGATGCGCGTACGAGACCGGTGTCAGATAGCGGCTCGGCAGCGGGATTCGTTGAAGTTGGTCTGGTCATGAATATCTTTCCTATCGCTGGGCCGGCACAAGCCCGCGCGGCTTGAACAGCAGCACGATGGCCATCAGGATGTAGATGCTGGCCGACACGA
This sequence comes from Achromobacter sp., assembly GCA_003454835.1. Taxonomy (GTDB): domain Bacteria; phylum Pseudomonadota; class Gammaproteobacteria; order Burkholderiales; family Burkholderiaceae_B; genus Achromobacter. Next base: position 1,348 of record DMTA01000267.1, read on the forward strand.
GGCTCGAACTCGCGGAGTCCGAGAGCTCGGGCGGCAGCAGGCGCGACATCCAGAAGGGGATGTAGGCGCGCCCCAGCGCATCGGTCATGCCGATCATCAGCGATCCCACCAGCGCGCCGCGCACCGATCCCACGCCGCCCACCACGATGACGACGAACGTGGTGATGAGAATGCGCTCGCCCATGCCGATCTCCACCGCCAGCAGGGGCGCGGCCATGACGCCCGCAAAGCCGCAGAGCAGGGCGCCCAGCGTGAAGATCAGGGTGAAGAGGCGTTGGATGTTCACGCCCAGCGCGTCGACCATTTCCCCGTCGTCGGCGCCCGCGCGCACCAGCATGCCGACCCGCGTGCGCGAGATCAGCAGCCACAGGCCCAGCGCGACGAACGCGCCCGCACCGATGAAGGCCAGCCGCATGATGGGATAGTTCAACCCGGGCAGGAGCGCGACGGATCCCGACAGGAAGGGCGGGATGTCCATGAAGGGCGGACTGCGGCCGAACAGCACGGTCACCAGTTCATTGGTGAACAGCGTGAGCCCCAACGTGGCCAGCACCTGATCCAGGTGGTCTCGCCGGTACAGGTGGCGGATGACCAGCAGTTCGACGATCAGGCCGTACAGTGCCGCGCCCGCCAACGCGGCCAGCAGGGCGGCGAAGAACGACCCCGTGGAGGCTGCCGCACTGGCTGCGCAGAACGCGCCCACCATGTAGAACGAACCGTGCGTCAGGTTGATGACGTTCATGATGCCGAACACCAGCGTCAAACCCGCCGACAACAAAAACAGCAAGGCGCTGTACTGCAGGCCGTTCAGGACCTGCTCCAGGAACATCAGCATTGCGACTCCTTCTTCGGAGAGCCGGTATGGCAAGGCCGCGCGGCGCCGGCGAGCCCGGCGCCGCGCACCTCGTGCCGCGTCACGGCATCTTGCAATCCGCCGCGTGCACGTCGGTGTGATCGCGGGCAAGCACCTTCATATTCTTGTAAACCAGCTTGCCGTCGGGACCGGCTTCAATGTGCAGCAGATACCAGTCCTGGATGGGGTGCTGGTTCGAGCCGAACTTGAACTTGCCGCGCACGCTGGGAAAGTCGGCGCGCCGCAGGGCATTTCGGAAGTCGTCGGGCTTGCCGGTGATGTCGCCGTTCACGGCTTTCAACGCGGAGCCGATCAGATTGGCGGTGTCATAGGCCTGGGCCGCATAGGCGGTCGGCGCGCGGTTGTAGGCCTTGGTGAAGGCTTCGACGAAGTGCTTGCTCTGCGGGTTGTCCAGGTCGGCGCTCCACAGCGAACTCAGGTAAAAGCCCTTGCCCGCGGTGCCGGTGGCGGCCAGCATGCGATCGTCCATCGAGTAGATGGGCGTGATCATCTTGATCTTGTCCGCCAGGCCCGAGTTCGCAAACTGCTTCGTCAGGTTGATGCCTGCGCCGCCGGGATGGAACTGGAAGATGGCGTCGGGGTTGAGCGAGCGAATGCGCGCCAGCTCCACCGAGAAGTCGGCCTGCTCGAGCTTGGTGTAGATCTCGTCGGCGATCTCGCCTTTGTACGTGCGCTTGAAGCCGGCAATGGCGTCGCGGCCGGCCTGGTAGTTTGGCGCCATGATGACCACTCGCTTGGCGCCCAGCTCGTTGGCCGCCATGCCGGCGGTGTCGGCGTACGAGTCGTTCTGGAACGCCACCGAGAAATAATTGGGATTGCAGGCCTTGCCCGCGAAGTTGGACGGGCCGGCGTTCAGACTGACGTAGAAGGCGCCGGCGTTCAGCACAGTGGGTCCGACGGCGGCCATGACGTTCGAGAAGTTGATGCCGGTGAACAGACGCACGCCGCCCTGCACCATCTTGTCGGCGATCTGCTTGGCGTTGGCGGGCTTGAGCGCATCGTCCTCGACGCGCACGTTGACCGGCACGCCGCCCAGCTTGCCGCCGCCTTCCTTGACGGCCAGCATGAAGGCGTCACGCTCGTCCTCGCCGATGTAGCCGGCGGGCGTGGACAGCGTGCCGATGAATCCGATGTCCACGGGTTTTTGCTGCGCGCTGGCCGCGTACGAGGCCAATGACAGCATGACGGCGGCCGCGCTGCGGATGGTGCTTATGTGCATGGTTGTCTCCTCTTGTATTGATGCTTGTATGCCGGATGCTCTTTGGCAAGCGGCGTTTTCCCTGCCGTGTCTGTTGCTGCGACTATTGCTGCCCCTATTGCTGCGTCATTTTCTGCATCTTTTGCCGCGTCCTTCATTGCCGCGCGGTTTGCCGCGCCGGCTATTGGGGCGCGCTTCCCGCCAGACAGTTCTCCACCTTCCACCCATACAGCCACTGCAGTGCGTCATAGAACTGGGCCTGGCTGCGTCCCGTCCACAGCATGTTGCGCACGGTGCGCTCCACGCCGCGCGCGTGATAGAGCCTGCCCATTTCGCGTGTGGACCACACCACGCGCGCACTGCGCGGGATGCGGACCGATTCGTACAACCGGAAGGCGGCGGGCAGGTCGTGCTCGCACTGCCTGATGGCCTCGCCCAGTGTCACGGCGTCTTCCAGCGCCATGCAGGCGCCCTGGGCCATGTATTGCGTCATGGGATGCGCGGCATCGCCCAGGATCGTGACGCGGCCCACGCCCCACCGTTCCACCGGCTCGCGATCGGCAGTCGCCCAGCGCTTCCAGGAGGTCGGACGGTCCAGCATCTGATGCGGCGTGGGGTGAATGCCCTGGAAGTAGGACAGCACTTCGTCCTTGCTGCCTTCCCGCACACCCCATTCTTCCTGCTCGCGGCTATGGAAGGTGACGACCAGGTTGTATTGCTGCCCGCCGCGCAGCGGGTAGTGCACCAGGTGGCAATGCGGACCGGCCCACAGCACGGGGGCGTTGATGCGCAGCTCGCGGGGCATGTTTTCCTCTTCGACCACCGCGCGGTAGACAACGTGACCCGTCACGCGCGCCGGATCGCCCACCATGCGCTCGCGGATCACGGACTTGACTCCGTCGGCGCCCACCACGGCGTCGGCGCGGTAGCGATTGCCCTGTGTGTCCACGACTTCCACGCCGTGGTCGTCCTGCGTCATGCTGGCGATCTGCGTGGACGTGCGGAACTGGATCAGCGGGTCCTGCTGCACGGCTTCCAGAATGGACAGATGGATGTCGGCGCGATGAATCACCGCGTACGGGCCGCCAAAGCGCGCGCGGAACGCCTCCCCGGTGTCGATGCGCACGACTTCCTTGGCATCCACCGCATCCATCATGATGATGTGCTCGGTGAAGACGGCGCGTTCGCGTGCCGTGCGGCCCAATCCCAGGGCATCCAACGCCGCGAAGGCATTGGGTCCGAGCTGGATGCCGGCGCCGATCTCGCCGATGTGCGCGGCCTGCTCCAGCATTTGCACGGCAATGCCCTGCCGTGTCAGCGCCAGAGCGGCCGCCAGCCCGCCGATGCCGCCGCCCACGACGATCACGGTTTGCGTGTTCGGGTTTGCAGCCTGGTTCGTAGTCATGTCGGAATCTCGCGGGTCAGTCGCGGCCGCCCAGAAAGGCGCCCTGTTGCGTCAATTGCGCCTGCAGCGCGGGAATGGAAATGTCGCCGGGCGAGATGCCGTCACGCAGCGCCATCGCCGATGCGGCGCCGGCGGCCTCGCCCATGACAAAGCAGCTGCCACTCACGCGCGCCGCGGATTGGCCTTCGTGCGTCATCGACGCGCAGCGGCCGGCCACCAGCACGTTGGTGGCCACGCCCGGGCCGCGTCGCGGCACCATCATGCGAAAGGGCAGCTGGTTGTAGCCGCGCGATTCGGGGATGGGGGGCCAGACCCACTTCACGTCGCCCGCCGTGTGCATTTCCAGCGGCCAGCCGTTCACGCCGATGCTGTCCGGGAAGTCCGCGCAGCCCAGCACGTGCTCCCGCGTCAGCACGGCTTCGCCCACGATGCGGCGGGTCTCGCGGATGCCGAGCTGCGGCGCGATGTCCAGCACATAGGCTTGTTCAAACCCGGGCACTTTGGCGCGCAGGAACGCCAGGTAGTTCATGATCTGCCGGCGCCCTTCCAGCTCGCCGGCCGACAGGGACTCCGCGTTGGTGCCGTCCGCCGCGCTGCCGTCCGCGTTGGCAAGCTGGGTGACGTTGACGCGCCATTCGTAATCGTGCTTTTGCGGGCGAACGATTGCGCCCTTGCGCGGGAACGTGAATTCGCCGCTGGCCGCGGCCTCGTCCATCAGCGTGGGAATGGTCTTCCATGCTTCCTGTGCGCGCACCCCGTCCACGTTGCCCACCTTGAACATCAGTGTGGGGTAGAGCATATGGCCGAGCGCGTCGCCTTTTTCAAAGGGCAGGCCGCCCCATTGCGCAATGTCGGCATCCCCCGAGCAGTCAATGAAGATCTTTGCGCGGACGGCGCAGCGGCCGGACTTGGTTTCCAGAAACAGCGCATCGACGCGGCCCTGGTCGTCGCGCGTCAAACCCGTGGCCAGCGCATGAAACAGCACCTGCGCGCCGCTGTCCTGCACCAGGCCATCGGCCGCGCACTTGAAGGCCGAGATGTCGTAGGCCTGGGCGTGGATCTTGCCCAGGATCAGATGCGGATCGTTCAGCCCGTCCATTGCGCGCATGCGATCCAGCAGGTCGTCGGTCATGCCGTGCACCACCTGCCGGATCTCGCCGTGGATATTGGCGTGCAGTCCGCAGAAGTTGGATACGCCGGCAGCGGTGCCCATGCCGCCCAGGAAGCCGTAACGCTCCACCAGCAGCACGCTTGCACCGTTGCGCGCGGCGCTTGCCGCCGCCAGCACGCCTGCGGGTCCACCGCCCAGGACGACGACCTCGTACTCGCCATACAGCGGCACCTGACGGGCGGGTTCGTTGATGACCATCTGACTCTCCTTGCTTTCATTGCGGCCGACGCGCGGCCTCCGTGCTAGCCCGCTTGATGGCCCACTTAATGGCCCGCTTATTCGTCCACTTGTTGGCCCACTTGTTGGCCCACGCGCTGGCCTACTTCCTGCCCGCATATTGGCCCTCTCATGGGCGGCCCTCTTACTGACCCTTGATGCCCAGCTTCTTGATGAGCGGCTCCCAGCGTTTCAACTCGTCATCCATGTAGCCGCGGAATTGCGCGGGCGTGTCGCCCACCGGATCCATGAATTGCGCCTGCAGCCGCTTGGCGACCTCCGGATCGCGAATCGCCTGGATCAGCGCGTCCGACAGCTTCTTCTGCACGTCGGCGGACGTCTTGGACGACACCACGAAGCCGATCCACGCCGAGCCTTCGATGCCTTGAACGCCCACTTCCGCCAGCGTTGGAATGTCGGGCAGCAGCGCAGACCGCTTGGAAGACGTCACCGCCAGCGCCTTCAGCCGGCCATCTTTCACCATGGGCATCACCGCGATGGGCGGCAGCGCGGCAAACTGCGTGTCGCCCGACAGCAGCGAGGTCAGCGCCGCCGGCGACGACGGGTAGGGGACGTGCGTGGCGCGTGCGCCGATCTGCTGCAGCAGCAGTTCCACGGCCAGATGCGACACCGTGCCCGCGCCCGGCGACGGGAAGTTGTACTTGTCCGGATTCTCCTTCAGCGCGTCCAGCAACTGGCCGATGTTGCCGATGCCCGCAGACGCGGGCACTACAAGCACGTTGGGCTGATGCACCGCCAGCGTCAGCGGCGCCAGGTCCGTGGCGGGTGCGTAGGGCAGCTTGTCGAACAGCAGCGTGTTGTTCACGAGCGGACCGATGATCGACACGCCAAAGGTGTAGCCGTCGGGCTTGGCGTTGGCGATGGCGAACGTGCCGATGTTGCCGCTGGCGCCCGGCTTGTTCTCCACGACGATGGTCTGGCCCAGGATTGCGCCGGCCTTCTCGCTGACGATGCGGGCCACCTGATCGGGGCTGGATCCCGGGCCGAACGGCACCACGGCCTTGAGTGGCTGCGCCGGCCAGGCGTCGGCGGCGGTTGCGGTAGTGGTCGCGGCCAGCGGCGCAAGCACGGCAAGGCTTACCGCCACGGCGCGTGCCACAAGACGTCGCGCCACCGCGCGGCCAGGCTGCAAGGTCGAAGCTTCAAGCATGCGTGTCTCCCACGTCCTTCATGGTGTCGAAGTAAGTCTGTTCATTGGCGATGAACGCCGCAACCATCGCGCGATAGGTGGCGTCCACCACCTGCTCCAGGTTGGAGAAGCCCTGGTTGTGGCGCTGGGCCAGCGCCCGGGCCTTTTCAAATACCTGGGCTTGACGCGCGGGCGCGCTCACCTGGAAGGCGTCGCGCTTGAACCGCGCGGCGTCCTTCACGTACATCGCGCGCTGGGCGATCAGCCGCACGATCTCGTCGTCCAGCCGGTCGATGTTGGCGCGCACGTCGGCCAGATTGGCGCAAAGCGGGCGATAGGCCGGATCGGTGTACTCGCGCAGCGGCGCGCCGTGGGCATCGGGTTCTTTGCTCACTGGGTGTAGTCCGGTTGCTGTGCAGGCGCAGCCTGCTGGAAGGCGGGTTGCGCATTGCAGTGTTCGACGATGCGCAGAATGCGCGGATAGGCGGACAGGTCGCAGCCCATGCGCTGCGCATTGGCCACCTGCGGCACCAGGCAGCAGTCCGCCAGCGTCGGCTCAGCCCCAAAGCAGTACACGCCGTGTCCGTGACGCGCCAGCAGCGCTTCCACTGCCGTCAGGCCCTCGCGGATCCAATGGTGATACCAGGCGTTTTTCTGCGCCTCGGTCGCGCCCAGCACGTCCTGCAGATAACGCAGGATGCGCATGTTGTTGACGGGATGGATGTCGCACGAGATGGCGTGGGACAGCTCCAGCACGCGGGCGCGCGCCCGCGTGTCGGCAGGAATCAGACGTGGCTCGGGATGCGTGGCGTCCAGGTAGTCGACGATGGCGAGCGACTGCGAAAGCTGCACATCGCCATCGATCAGCAGCGGCACGCCGGCCGACGGGTTGCGCGCCATGTAGTCCGGCGCCCGCTGTTCCTGCTTGCGCAGGTTCACGGGCAGGTATTCGTAGGACAGGCCCTTGAGCGCAAGCGCGATGCGCACGCGGTAGGAGGTGGAGCTGTTGAAGAAGTTGTGCAGTTGCATGGATGAGGCGTCTCGTGAGGACGGTTGGCCGTGGGCGGATCTTTCTGGGACGTTCATGTCAGGAAAGTTCATGCCTGAATCACTCATTCGGCCGTGATGCCGGTGCGGGCGACGACGTCGTCCCAGCGTTTGGCGTCACGGGCGATGAGCGATCCGAAATCGGCAGGCGTGGACGTGGCAGGCACCATGCCCTGCGCATCGAACGCAGTGGCGGTCGCGGGCGTCTTCAAGATGGCGTTGATCGCCTGGTTCATGCGGTCGACGATGGCGGGCGGCGTGCCCTTGGGCGCCAGCACCCCGTACCACATGTCCACATCCGCGCCTTGCAGGCCGGCCTCGGTCAGCGTGGGCACGTCGGGCAGTTGCGGCAGGCGCTTCGGGCTGCCGGTGGCGATCACCTTGAGTCTTCCGCCCTTCACTTGCGGCAGCGCGACATGAACCGGCAGGAACATGTAGTCAAGCCGTCCGCCCAGCATGTCGGTGACGGCGCCCGCCGTGCCCTTGTACGGCACGTGCAGCATGGTGGCGCCGGTGCGATCCAGAAACAGCGCCATCGAGAGGTGATGGGGCGTGCCCACGCCGGGCGTGCCATAGCTCAGCTTGCCCGGCGCGGCCTTGGCCGCCTGCACCACGTCGCCCACGGTATTGGCGGGATTGGACGGATGCGTGACCAGCAGGAGCGATCCCCACGAGGTCAGGCCGACCGGCGCAAAGTCCTGTTGCGGATCAAAGCGCAGCTTGCCTTTGTAGAGGCTGCTGTTCATGACGAACGTGTTGACCGTGACCAGGAATGTGTAGCCGTCGGGATTGGCGCGCGCGACCTTCTCACTGCCGATATTGCCGCTGGCGCCGGCCAGGTTCTCCACCACGACGGGTTGGCCCAGCGTCTGCGGCAGGCTGGCCGCCAGTTGGCGCGCGATCAGGTCGATGCCGGTGCCGGGCGTGAACGGCACGACGAGCGTGATGGGCCGGTCGGGCCAGGCGGCGTGGCTGGCCGATGCCGCGAAGGACAGGGCCGCGGCCGCCAGAGCGCGTAGCAACTTGAACATGGTTTGTCTCCTTGTTTGTCGCCGGTCATGCGCCGGCTTTGAAGGACGGCGGGCCTTGGGACCCGCACGCCTGTGAGGTCGGGCTACCGCTATACGTAGGGCGCACGTTCCTTCAGCGCGACCGGGTCGAAGCCCGCCACCTGCTTGTAGCGCCGGGAAATCCCTTCCAGTTCCTCGCGGCTGATGACGTCTTCGATCCGCGCATAGGGCTTGTCCGCCGAACGCACGTGGACTTCACGCAGGATCGCGTCGGGCGGGTTGCTGCGATTGGTCAGCACGACGCGCGTCGTGGCTTCGACGCGGACGCGGTCGTACTGCTGCAAGGCATCGGGCGTCAGGCCCAGGCGCTTGAGCTGGCCGGTCAGGTAGCGGGCATCCACCACGGCCTGGCCCGCGCCGTTCGAGCCGCGCGGCACCATCGGGTGCGCGGCGTCGCCCAGCAACGTCATGCGGCCCTGCGTCCACGTGGGCAGCGGGTCCTGGTCGACCATGGGGTATTCCAGGATCGAGTCGGCATCCTGAATGAGCTTGGCCACGTCGAGCCAGTCGAAATGCCAGTCCGCAAAGGCCGGAAAGAAATCCTCGAGCCTGCCGCTGCGGTTCCAGTCGCGCACGGCAGGTTGGTCGGCTTCGATCTCGGCGACCCAGTTCACCAGCTGGTTGCCTTCCGCGTCGATGTTGTCGCGAATCGGGTAGATCACCATCTTGCCGGTGGATAGCCAGCCGGCGCGCACCATGCTCGCGCCCGACAGGAAGGGTTTGCAGCGCGTCGTGCCACGCCACATGTTCACGCCGGAGTAGCGCGGCGCGCCTTCCTGCGGATAGCGCTGCTTGCGCAATACCGAGTGGATACCGTCGCAGCCGACAGCAATGCGGCCGCGCACGGACGGCAGCGCATTGCCGTCGTTGTCCTGAAAGCTGGCCGTGACGCTGTCGGCGTCCTGCGTCACGCCCGTGCAGCGCGCGTTCACCACGATACTGTCCTGGCCCAGGCGCTCGCGCACGGCATCCAGCAACGCCATTTGCAGGTCGCCGCGATGGATGGAGTACTGCGGCCACTCGTAGCCGGCGTCGGTGCCCGCAGGTTCGCCATAGATGAACTGGCCGTGCCGCGTGTAGAACACGGACTCACGGGTGCGCACGGCAATCGCGTCCAATGCGGGCAACAGGCCCAACTCATCCAGTTCGCGAGTGGCGTGCGGCAGCAGGTTGATGCCCACGCCTAGCGGCTTGATCTCGCGCACGGCTTCGAACACGCGGCAGGATATGCCCGCCTGATGCAGGCTCAGCGCCAACACCAGACCGCCGACGCCCGCGCCGACGATGATGACTTCGGTGTCGGTGCGCATCGTCACACCATCTGCACGCTGAGCGCGCCCAGGCCGTCGACGCCACCGGCCATCCTGTCGCCGCGCGCCACGGGTCCCACGCCTTCGGGTGTGCCGGTGTAGATGAGGTCGCCGGCTTCAAGGCGGAAGTATTTGGAGAGGTACGCGATGGTTTCGGCAATGGACCAGATCAGCTTGCCGATGTCGCTGCGCTGCTTGTCCGCGCCATTGACCTGCAGCCAGATGCCGGCCTTTTCAATGTCCTTGACCGATTGCGCGGGATGCAGCGGGCCGATGGGCGCGCTCTGGTCAAAGGCCTTGCCCAGTTCCCACGGGCGGCCGGCCTCGCGCATCTTCATCTGCAGGTCGCGGCGCGTCATGTCCAGGCCGACGGCATAGCCATACACGTGCTGCAGGGCGTCGTCGACGGAGATGTTGGCGCCGCCCTTGCCGATAGCCGCGACGAGTTCGATCTCGTAATGCAGATTGGCCGTTTCGGGCGGATAGGGCAGTGAAAGCGTGCTGCCTTCGGCAACGGGCACAACGGCGTCGGCGGGCTTGCAGAAGAAGAACGGCGGTTCGCGGTCGGGGTCGAAGCCCATCTCGCGCGCATGGGCGGCGTAGTTGCGGCCAACGCAGTAGACGCGGCGCACGGGAAAACGGTCCTGGCTGCCGGCGATGGGCACGGCGACGGGGGCTGCGGGAGCAAACACAAACGACATGGATCACCCTTTGAAGACGGGATGGAGATTCGGGAACGCCAGGCGGGCGCCCGGGTCAGGCGACGCGTTCTTCGCGCCACAGGCCCAGCGCGTCCTGCACCGGGCGGTCGGAATAACTGAAGAGCGTGGCGTCTTCCAGCGCGGCAAGCTGCACCGGCATCCATGACGGCGCGACAAAGACATCGCGCGGACCAAAGTGGAATTCCTGGTCGCCGATGCGCGCGGAGCCACGGCCCTCGACGACGCTGTAGACCGTGGAATCGGTCGTGCGCGTCGTCTTGCCCTGGAAACCCGCGGGCAGGAACTGCATGAACGTGGCCATTGTGGGCATGGGATAGCCGCCCGTGGCCGGATTCAGATAGCGCAGCTTCACGCCGTCCCACGGGTCCAGTTCGCCGTGCCGATACAGCGCATCCAGCGCTTCGCGGCTGCGTTCGTAGGGGTAGTTGAAGATCGGCGACGTGCCGCTGGCAACGTGATGCCGCACAGGCGCCATGTTGTGGCCAAAGCGCGCCATGCTGTCGCCCTCGGGGCGCGTGACGGGCTGCGTGGCGGACGGATAGTTCTCGGCAAAGCCCGCATCCAGAAAGCGCAGCAGCGGAATGTCCAGGCCATCCAGCCAAACCACCGGCTCGCCGCCCTCGACGGTTTCCGCATTGCCGTGGTCATGCCACGTCCACGATGGCGTGATGATGAAGTCGCCCGGGTGCATGGTGGTGCGCTCGCCGTTGACGGCGGTGTAGGCGCCGCGGCCTTCCACGATGAAGCGCAGGGCCGATTGCGTGTGACGGTGGCTTGGCGCGATCTCGCCGGGCAGGATCAGTTGCAGACCCGCGTACAGGCTTTGCGTGATGCTGGCCTGGCCCGGCAGGCCAGGGTTTTCCAGAATCAGAACGCGGCGAACGGCTTCTTCCGCCGTGATCAGCGATCCGGACGCCATGACGTCGTCGCGCACATCGTCGTATTTCCACAGGGCCGGCACGCAGCGCGGCGCGGGCTGGCGCGGCACCAGGTTGTGCAGCGACTCCCACAGGGGCGCCATGTGTTTCTTGGCGATGCGCGCGTAGTAAAGGGCGCGGTCCGAGGCAGTGCTGTCCGCGCCGGTGGAATGACCGTCGTGCATGGTTGTCTCCTGTATGTCCGGCTATTGCCGGCTTCTACGGGCGGCCGCCGCGTGGGTTCGCAGCTGGTCCTGATATGGAGACGATTATGCGAGCAGGAGCTATGTGGTTTGAAATGAAATTATCTTATTATCGATACCAATAACCATATACATACGAGACAAACCTCCCACCCAAAGGGCCTGCATGGACTGGACCCACCGCCTGCGGCTGCGCAATCTGAAGATGCTGCTCAGCCTGGCCCAGACCCGCAACATCAGCCACTCGGCCGCCATGCTCAACACGACGCAGCCGGGCCTTTCGAAGTGGCTGAAGGATCTGGAAGACGACATCGGGCTGCCGCTCTTCGAGCGCCACGCGCGCGGCCTGCGCCCCACGCCGCATGGCGACGTGCTGATCGCGCATGCGCAGCGTGTGGAGTCGCAACTGGATCGCGCCAGCGCGGACATGGCCGCGCTGCGCGAGGGCGGCGGTGGACGCGTCGTGATCGGCGCGTCCGGCGCATCCGCGTCCGACACGGTGCCGCTGGCGGGGAT
>DMTA01000252.1 GCA_003454835.1 Achromobacter sp.
CTCGTCCAGCGTGGGCACGTCGGGCATCAGCGACAGGCGCTTCAGGCTGCTGACGCCGATGGCGCGAACTTTGCCGCTCTTGACCAGCGGCGCGGCCTCGGAGGTGTTGACGAACAGATAGTCCAAGCGGCCGCCCAGCAGATCCTGGATGGCGGCAGGGCCGCCGTTGTAGGGGATGAACATCACGTCCAGTTTGGCCATGCTCTTGAAGAGCTCGCCGCCCATGTGGCCCGTGGTGCCCACGCCCGACGCGCCATACGACAGACGGCCCGGTTCCTTGCGGGCGCGATCGATCAGGTCCTGCACGCTGGTGACGGGCGAGTCGGCCGGGACGATCAGCGCGTTGTACAGGTCGAACATGTGGGCGACCGGCGTCAGGTCCTTGTCGACGTCGTACGGCAGGCGCTTGAACAGCGAGCGGTTGACCGCCAGCGTGTTGATGTTGCCGTAGCCGACCGTATAGCCGTCCGGCGCTGCGCGCTTGATGAGCGCGATGCCGATGTTGCCGGCGGCGCCGGGGCGGTTTTCGACGACCATCGTGGCGCCGGTGTCGCGGGCGATCTGCGTGGTGATCAGGCGCGACAGCACGTCGGGCGAGCCGCCGGCCGCGGACGGGACCACGAAGGTGATGGGCTTGTCGGGATAGCCGGCGGCCGAGGCGGCGCCGGCGAAGGCGACGCTGAGCGCCGCCATGGAAAGACTGCGAATGAGCGTGCTGCGCATGGTGGATTTCCCCTGGTTTTGTTTTGTCGAGCGGGCAGATTACACCCGGCCATGCGGCACCGCGTCATCGAAAAATGTCTCAAACCTATAATCCCCCGTTATTGGAAAAGGGGAAGAAATGGACGCCGATTCGTATGCCGACGAGGCCGGGCCAAGCGCCGGGCGGCCGCTGAACCTGCGCCAGATCGAGGTGTTTCGCGCCATCATGATGGCCGGCTCGATCAGCGGGGCGGGGCGCATGCTGCACGTGTCGCAGCCGGCCGTGAGCCGGGTGCTTGCCCTGACGGAAAGTCGTCTGGGCTATCGGCTATTCGAGCGCGTCAAGAGCCGGCTGTCGCCCACGGCCGAAGCGCGGCGCCTGTATGCCGAGGTCGAGCAGGTGTACGGCGGCATCCAGCGCGTGAACGACCTGGCCGCCAGTCTGGGACAGTCCGGCGCGGGCATGCTGAAGATCGTGGCAAGCGCCAGTTTCGGGCAGCGCCTGATCCCCATGGCGCTTGAGCGGTTCCGCGGACGCAATGCGGGCGCGCGCGTCGATTACCGCAGCGTCACGTTCGACGAGCTGGCGGCGTACTTTCTGTCGGGGCAGGCGGACATCGGCATTTCCATGCAGCCGCCGGATCATCCGAACCTGACGTCGGTCCGGCTGGCGCGCGTGCCGGTGGTGTGCGTGCTGCCGCCCGGGCATCCACTTGCCGGTCACGACGTGGTGCGTCCGGAAGACTTTTCGTCGGCGGCGTGGATCGGCTATCCGCGCGATACGCCGCTGGGCCGCGCGCTGCAGCCGTTCTTCGGCGAAGGCCCGCACTGCGCGGCGGCGATCGAGGTGCATTCGCCCGTGACCGCCTGTTCCTTCGTGCAGCAGGGTTTGGGGCCGGCGCTGGTCGATGCCTGGTGCGTCACGCCGGACCAGGCCGCGCATATGGCGCTGCGTCCGATCACGCCCGAGGCCAGCGTCGAGATCTGGGCGACGCATTCCAACCTGAGCGCGCCCCCCTTGCTGGCGCGGCGCTTCCTGGCCGCGGTCAAGAAAATCCTGGAGAGCGAAGCGCTACCCGGTGTGACGCCGGAATAGGACTTTCCGGGCGTCAGCCGGGCTGTGCAGTTCCTTACAGCCCTTCTGCCTGCAGCGCGGCCTTGACGCCGGCGTTGGCCTGCATGCGCTCGGAGAACGCGGACAGATTGGACAGGCCGGTCAGGTCCACTTCCTTGGCGTGCGCCCAGCGCAGCACGACGAACAGGTAGGCATCGGCCACCGAGGGCGCGGCGCCCGCCAGATAGGACTGGCCAGCCAGCTGCGCGTCCAGTTGGGCGAACAGCTTGGTCAACAGCGCCGAGGCCGACGCAGTCAGTTCCTTCTGTGCGCCTTCGTCTTTCAGGTAGCGCTGCGCGCCGAAGAGCAGCGAGAACGTCTTGTGGACGTCGGAATTGATGAAGCCGACCCAACGGCGCACTTCGGCGCGCGAACGCGCAGAGCCATCGCCCAGCAGCGTGCTTTCGGGCGCCTGTTCGGCCAGATACTCCAGGATGGCCACGTTCTGCGTCAGCGTCCAGTCGCCATCGGTCAGCGCAGGCACGGCGCCCAGCGGATTGATCCGCAGAAACTCGGGCTCCTTGAGCGCTTCGCGGCTGAGTTTGTGCGTTTCATACGGCTTGCCGATCCACTCGAGCACGATGTGGGATGCGAGCGAGCACGCGCCGGGCATGTAGTACAGTTTCATCTGTCGGAGACTCCTGGAAGGAAGAACGGGAGAGCTCCCGTCCGTGGGCGCTATGGTACGCCAACCGGGTATGCCATTCGCGAGTGGTCCCGCGTCTCTCTGTCATGCCTTCCGCGCCCGCTTTTCAATCTGTCGCCGCCGGAGATGTCCATGCAGTCACGCACCGCCGCGAGCACGCGCGCGATTCCCTTTCTCTTGTCCTTGACCCTGACCTGCGCCGCCGCCCCCGCGATCGCGCAAGCCACGCAGGAACCGCCCTCGGCGCCTGCGCGCGTGATGCCTGTTGTGGGCGGCCTGGACCATCCCTGGTCCATGGCGTTCCTGCCCGACGGCGGCATCCTGATCACCGAACGTCCCGGGAATCTGCGGCTGTTGCGTACGCCCGGCGGGCTGTCCAAGCCGCTGACCGGCGTGCCCAAGGTGGCCGCGCGCGGCCAGGGTGGTCTGCTCGACGTGGCGCTGTCGCCGGACTTTGCGACCGACCGCTACGTGTATCTGTCCTATGCGGAGTCGGACGGCGACAAGAGCGGCACGGCGGTGGGACGCGGCCGGCTGGCCGACGATGCCAGCGGACTGGAAGACTTCAAGGTCATCTTCCGCCAGGAACCCAAGCTGTCGTCCGGGCAGCATTTCGGATCGCGCCTGGTGTTTGACGGCAAGGGCTACCTCTACATCGCGCTGGGCGAGAACAACCAGCGGCCCACCGCGCAGGACCTGGACAAGCTGCAGGGCAAGGTCGTGCGGCTCAAGGCCGACGGCGGCCTGCCGGACGACAATCCCTTCGTGGGCAAGGCGGGCGCGCGGCCCGAGATCTGGTCGTATGGCCATCGCAATCCGCAGGGCATGGCGCTCAACCCCTGGACCGGCGCGTTGTGGGAAAACGAACACGGACCGCGCGGCGGCGACGAGATCAATGTCGTGCAGCCGGGCAAGAACTATGGCTGGCCGCTGGCGACCCACGGCATCAACTATTCGGGCCTGAAGATTCCGGAAGCCAAGGGCGAGACGCTGCCGGGCATGGAGCCGCCGGTCTTCTGGTGGGCGAAATCGCCCGCCATCAGCGGCATGGCGTTCTATAACGCCGATCGCTTTCCGGCCTGGCGCAATTCGCTCTTCATCGGCGCGCTGGGCAACCAGAATCTGATCCGCCTGACTGTCGACGGCAATCGCGTGGTCGAGAAGGAATGGCTGCTGGTCGACCGCAAGCGCCGGATCCGCGACGTGCGGCAGGGGCCGGACGGTTATGTGTATGTGCTGACGGACGCTTCCCCGGGCGAACTGCTGCGGGTGGCGCCGGCCGAAACGGGAGGGTGACCGTCATGAAGACCTATGAACTCATCGGGTCCGCGGGCTGCGGCTCCGCCATCGTCGAGATGGCGCTGGTGCTGGCCAATGTGCCGCACGTCCTGACGGACGTGCCGTATCTGAAGCCCGGCCCCGAGCGGGACCGGCTGCTGCATCTGAATCCGCTGGGGCAGGTGCCTACGCTCATCCTGCCCGACGGAGAGGTCATGACCGAAAGCGCGGCGATGATCCTGCACCTGAACGACCTGGCGCCGCAGGCCGGTCTTGCGCCCGCGCCGGACAAGCCGGAGCGGANNGGGGGGGGGGGCCGCGCTTCCTGAACCTGCTGGTGCGGGTCGTGGCGGCGGTCTACCCGACCTTCACGTACGGCGACGATCCCGCGCAGTGGACGACGCCGGGCGATGCGGTGGATCTGCTGCGCGAACGCGTTCACACGCGCCGCGCCGAGCTTTGGCAGGAATTGGAACGTCAGGCTGGCGCGCCGCACATGCTGGGGAGGCGTTTTTCGGCGCTGGACCTGTATGTGACGGTCATGACGCATTGGCGCCCAGGGCCCTCGTGGTTCAGCGCGATGTGTCCGGCCTTGACCGCGGTCGCGCGCGAAGCGGCGTTGGAACCGAACGTGGCCCGCGTGCTGCGGCGGCACTTTCCGCCGCCCACCGAATAGCGCGGGCAGCTTCAGGTGGCGGCACGGCGGCGCGATTTGCCTCGTGCCTCGCGCACGGCGATGTACACGCCGCTGCCCGCAATGAACACGGCGCCCAGGTACGCATAGGCGTCGGGCGCCTCGCGCCAGAAGATCCATCCCAGAATCGTGGCCCAGACCAGCCCCGTGTAGTCGAATGGCGCCACGACAGACGCGGGACCGATGCGGAATCCCTGCGTGATGAGCGCCAGCCCCAGCGTGCTGAACAATGCGACGCCACCGAAATACGGCAGGTCTTCGATGGCCGGCGCACGCCACACCCACGGCAGTCCGATCGCGCTGCACACCAGTTGGCCCAGCACGATGTAGAAGGTCGTGGTCAGCATGCCTTCGGCGCGGTTGATGCCGCGCGCCGTGATCATCATGACGGCGTAGAGCAGGGCGGTGGTCAGCGGCAGCAGGGTGGCGGCCTGAAATGCCTGCGTGCCCGGGCGCACCACGATCAGCACGCCGGCAAAGCCCCCCAGCACGGCCAGCCAGCGCTTGCCATCCACGCGTTCCTTCAGGATCAGCACCGACAGCGCCGTGACGAACAGCGGCGCGGCAAACGCGATGGCGGTGGCCTCGGCCAGCGGCAGCGCCTGCAACCCCAAATAGAAGCAACAGGCCGAGACCACGTTGATGGCGCCGCGCGTCAGGTGCAGGCCGGGATGCGTCGTGCGCAGCACGCGGCGTCCGCCCAGCCACAGCGCCAGCGCGGTCACGAAGGGCAGCGCGATCAGCGCGCGCAAAAATAGGATCTGCAGCGGGTTGTAGCTGGCGCCCAGCCATTTGGCATTGGCGTCGCTGAGGGTCAGAAAAAAGATGCCGCCCGCCACGCAGGCGATGCCTGCGGCAGCGGAATGTTCACGGACGGCGGGTAATGCGGTGCTTGGGGACATCTGAAACCTGCAAGGGCGGCGGTTCCTGCCGCCGGTAGGGGAAGAACAGGAAGGTGATAAAGGGGAAGACTGTTCAGCTCTGCGCGCGGTAGGCGGCAATGGCGACCATCGCCCACGCGGCCAGGAAGGCCGTTCCACCGAATGGCGTGACGGCGCCCAGCCACCGCGTGCCGGTCAGCGTCAGCACGTACAGGCTGCCCGAAAACAGCACGATGCCGACGAACATCACGACGCCCGCGGCCGACAGCAGCGGCGAGCCAAAACGGGCGCCCAGCAGCGCGATGATGAAGATGCCGAGCGCGTGGACCAGGTGGTACATCACGCCGGTCTGCCAGACGGCCAGCAGCTCGGGCGTCAGGATGCGCTTGAGCCCGTGGGCGCCGAACGCCCCGGCGCCCACCGCCACCATGAGATTGATCGCCGCGAGTATCGTGAGCTGCCGGTCCGTCATTGCCTGTCCTTGAGAGAAATGCGTGGGGAAATTTTGCCGCCGCCTATGATAGGCCCAAAGATGGTGCATAACGACGGGCGCCAGACGATGGGCGCCAGGCGGGATAGGGGACTAGGGCGTCCGCCTCGCGCCATCGGCACGGCGCGCGCCGCCTTGTGCGTTGATTTCCAAATGGGATATTATAAATTCAATTTGGTAATACAGCCGCCCGAATCACAGCCGCCCGAATCACAGCCGCCATAAGCACAGCCGCCTGAAGCCCTTGCCGATTTCCAAGGCTTTGCGACGCGTCCGCGCGGCGTCCGGAGCAGATCATGACCATCGCCCTGACAGACAAATCTTCCGCCAAGCGCGGCGCCTCCACCAAGCGCCCGCCGCGCCCCCGGCAGCTCTTTCGCGGCCTGATAGACAGTCCCCTGACTGATATCGCCCGGGACGTGCATCGCGGCTTGCCCGCGCAGATGGTCGACGATGCCGCCGACTACCTCCAGGTGCCCAAGTCGGAAATCATGGCGATCACCGAGGTCAAGGCGGCGTCGCTGTCGCGCTGGACGCGCGAAGGCCAGGCGCTGCCGCTGGGCGAATCCGACCGGCTTGCCCGCGTCGCCCGGGTCGTGCGCGTCGCCCGCCAGGTGCT
>DMTA01000445.1 GCA_003454835.1 Achromobacter sp.
GTGCCTTACCCGCCCGGCGGCGCCACCGACGTGATCGGCCGCGTTCTCGCGCAGGAACTGACGGGCGCGCTGGGCCAGACCGTGGTGGTGGAAAACCGCGCTGGCGCCGCCGGCAACATCGGCGCGGACCAGGTCGCCAAGGCCCAGCCCGACGGCTACACGCTGCTGATGGGCGCACTGACCAGCCACTCCATCAACGCCGCCCTCTACCGCGGCCGCGTCACCTACGACGTGGAAAAGAGCTTCGCGCCGGTCGCCATCGTGGGTACGGTGCCGTTGGTGTTCGTCGTGAACCCCACGGTGCCGGCCAAGACGCTGCCCGAGTTCATCGCGCTGGCCAAGTCCAAGCCTGGCTACGTGACCATGGCGTCCGCCGGCAACGGCTCGCCCCAGCATCTGGCCGGCGAAATGTTCAAGCGCACCGCGGGCGCCGACATCCTGCACGTGCCCTACAAGGGCAGCGGCCCGGCCATGACCGACCTGATGGGCGGCCAGGTGCTCAGCATGATCGAGACGGTGCCTGCCGCGCAGGGCAACATCAAAGCGGGCAAGCTGCGCGCGCTGGCGGTGACCTCGCCGCAACGCGTCGATGCGCTGCCCGACGTGCCCACCGCCGCCGAAGCCGGCCTGAAGGATTTCGAGGTCAGCTCGATGTTCGGCATCGTCGCCCCGGCCAACACGCCCGCCCCGGTCATTGATCGCCTGAATGCCGAGCTCAAGAAGATCCTGGCCAAGCCCGAGGTCAAGGCGTCGCTCTTGAACCAGGGCGCGATTGCGACGTGGACGTCGCCCGCCGACGCCAGCGCACGCGTGTCCGCCGAAGTTGCGCGCTGGACCAAGGTGATCGACGAGGCGGGCGTGAAGGGCGAATAAGCCGCAACCGCCGGCGCCCCGCGCCCCATTCCCGCCAAACGCCGGAAATCCGCCACGGATTTCCGGCGTTCTTATTTTTGCGGCTTCTGAAAGGAACCGAAATAATCGTTTCGGGCGTTTTGTGCGCTGCGCTGGAAAAGCCGCTGTATTTCAGAGAATTGCATTGACGCCGCGAACGCCTATGCAATAAACCGCAATAAAGCGTTTTTGGGGCTTGACAATGTGGTTGACCCCAAATTCAGTAGCCCGTAATGTGTTCCGCGGGCCTTAGGACGGCGGGGGGATACCAATGACTGAGAACCAGGACGAAAAATCGATCCTGCACACGCATTTCGGTACGCATAGCCCATATTGGCGGTTGTCCGCCGATAGCGATGCGATTGAACTCGCCGCAGTCAAGGGCGCAACCAATATTGCCATGGCCTTGCGCCCGGAGCAGGCCGAAGCCGTGCGCAGCCTGACGGGCATCACGTCCAGCGTCCGGATCGACATCCTGCTGTATGGCGAGCTGCTGCATCTGCACCTGGTTGGCCGCAAGATCAATCCCAACGAATGGGCCGGCACCGCATCGGCCCACACCGATACCGAATCCGTCGCCAAGGACCTCGTAGAAGGCCTGTCGTTTGCCGAAACGGTGGTGTCCGAAGCCAATTCGGTCATCGTCATCGTCGACCAGAACGGCCGCGTGCAGCGTTTCAACAAGCTCAGCGAGGAATACACCGGCAAGCGCGAGCAGGACATCGTGGGCCGCAGCGTCTTCGACATGTTCATGACGCGCGAGGAGGCCATTGCCTCGCGGCGCAATATCGCCGAGTTCTACAAGCGTGGCCAGTCGTACGAGGTCGAGCGCACGATCAACACCGTCAAGGGGCCGCGCCTCTTCCTGTTCCGCAACAAGTTCGTCACCAGCGGCAGCGGCGAAAAGCGGGTCTACCTGATCTGTTCGGGCACCGACATCACCGAAGAACGCCAGGCGCAGGAGCGCCTGCGGGTGCTGGCCAACACCGACATGCTGACCAACCTGCCCAACCGCCACGCGATCACGTCGCGGCTGAAGGCGGCGCTGGCGGCAGGCCGGGAAGGGCGGGGCGGCGTGCTGTTCCTGGACCTGGACAACTTCAAGCGCATCAACGACCACTACGGCCACGGCTTCGGCGACCGGCTGCTGAAAGCGGTGTCGGTCGCCATCTCGAACTGCCTGTCCGACGGGCAGACGCTGGCCCGCCTGGGCGGCGACGAGTTCATCGTCCTGCAGGAAGAGGCGCAGGCCTGGCAACTGGAAGCCACCGCGCAGCGCATCATCGAGCGGCTGCGCGAACCGTTCCGCCAGGGCCTCATCGAGGTCTACACCAGTTGTTCCATCGGCATCGCGATGTATCCCGATCACGGCGCCGACCTGGACAGCGTGGTGCGCAGCGCGGATATCGCCATGTACGTGGCCAAGGAAGCGGGCCGCCACACTTATCGCGTGTTCCAGCCCGACATGGACCGCCGCAACGCGGACTATGTGTGGCTGGACACGAACCTTCGCAAGGCGCTGGCCGAGAACCACCTGATGCTGTACTACCAGCCCAAGCTGGTCGGCCGCACGGGAGAGGTCGACGGCGTGGAAGCGCTGGTGCGCTGGCGTTCGCCCGAGCGCGGCATGGTCGGCCCCGACACCTTCATCCCCTATGCCGAGGAATCGGGCCTCATCTCGCCGCTGGGCGTCTGGGTGATGCGCGAAGCCGCCCGGCAGGCGGCAGCCTGGAAGCGCGAGGGCCTGAACCTGCGCATCGCGATCAACATGTCGGCCCGCCAGCTGGACGACAAGGGCGTGGTCAGCGAATTCATGCGCGCCATCAACGACGCGGACCTCAACCCCTGCCTGGTCGACATCGAACTCACGGAAAGCTGCCTGATCGACGATGAAGACGCCGCCATCGAACTCATCAAGCAGTTCCGGCAATTGGGTGCGCGCGTGCACCTGGACGATTTCGGCACGGGTTACTCGTCATTGTCGCAACTGGCGCGGATTCCGCTGGACGCGATCAAGCTTGACGCCAGCTTCGTGCGGGGCGTCAACGAGAATCCGGTGTCGCAGGCGCTTGCGCGCGCCATCGTCGCCGTGGCGCGCACGCTCGAGCTCCAGGTGATCGCCGAGGGCGTGGAAACCCAGGAAGAAACGGTGTTCCTGGACACCCTGGGCGTGGACGCCAAGCAGGGCTATCTGTACGCCAAGCCCATGCCCGCGGCGGAGCTCACTGCCTGGCTGGCGCAGCGCCGCCGGCTGCATCTCATTGCGTGACGCAACCGGCGGCCCGCCGCCGGATCAGTGCATGGTGGCCACTTCGGTGGCCTCCGAACTGCTCGCCGTGCGGCGGTTCTGCGCCATCACCAGCCGCTCCATGTAGGCGCGGTCCTTCGGATCAATCGAGAAGGCGGCCTCGACCCAGTCCTCGGTGATGTCCATCAGCTCGGCACGCGGCAGGGCCAGCACGCGCTGGCGGGCGCGCAGCATGGCGCGCATGCCGTTGAGCTTGGGCCGCATCACGTCGATGAAGGTGCGCGTGGCCTTGAAGGCCTCGCCCGGCTCGAACAGCACGTCCACCAGGCCGCGGCCGTGGTACCACTCGGCCGTGTGCGATTCGCCGGTGCTTATCAGCTCCTCGGCCAGCTTCATGCCCGAGCGGCGCGCGACGAGCGAATAGCCGCCCATGCCGGGGAACAGGTTGAACGCCATTTCGGGGAAGCCCATGCGCGCATTGTTCTGCGCGAGCACGAAGTGGTGGGCCAACGCGGCCTCGAAGCCGCCGCCCAGCGCGGTGCCTTCGATCATGGCCAGCGAGATGGCGCCAGTGTCAAAACCGCGCGTGGCGGCGTGTACGCAGTCGACGCAAGCACGGGCATAGGCCCGCAGCGCTTCGCGCTTGCCGGTGCGGATGGCCTCGGCAAAAAAGTTCAGGTCGCCGCCGACGTTGTAGATCTGCGGCACCAGCGAGCCGGTGACCCAGAAGTCGATGGGCAGGCCGGAGTCCTTGGCGGCACGCGCCAGGGTCATGATCTCGTCGATGAGTTCATGGTTAAAGCACGGGCGCGGTTGCGCGCGCAGCATCATCCACATGACACGGCGACCTTCCTCGTAATACGCGGAGATCTGCTTCAGATTGCCTGCGGCGGTAAAGGGGTGGCAGTCCGGATGAATGAGTTGATTCATTGCTTTCGTCCAATCGATCAAGGTGAGTCGGAGTACTGCCGGGTCAGGCTAAACCACGGCTTACGGACTCCGTCTCATGCAAACCTCGTCCAACTGGCCAGACTTTTCCGTAAATCAAAGTCCCGAGCGCGCGATCGGAAAATCTGAGAACCGCCGATGATGCCTCGGCTCATCGGGCGAGGCGCGCATGGGTAATACGGATGAGGACATCAGCAAATATGCGGCATTCGAAGCGGCGTCGCGCGCGCCTGCCCACGTGGCCGCGTTCATGCGTAGGGATGAGGACAGGCCATCGCGCCATCGCCGGGCGTCGCCGCAAGCCGTGCGTGCGCACCCCTGCGCGTGCGACTGGCGGAGTCGATTTGGCTGGCGTACTGTGGCTCGCACCTCAACCGTGGCCTAACCCGAAGGGTGAGCAACATGAACGTTCTTGAACGCATCTCGCTCGTTTGCCTGGCCGGACTGGTCGCGGCCTGCGCGTCTTCGGCGCCCGGCCGCAATAGCAGGGAAACCGTGGAACGGGTGCCCGTATCGGTGCAGACGGACACTGGCGTTGTCGTGGGGGCGCTGGTCGTGACCGTGTATATGCCCGCCGCGCCAGGCAAGCACCCCCTCTTGATCATCAACCACGGCCGGGGCGCAACTGCCGAGGAGCGGGCCAAGATGAGCCGCACCCAGTATCCGCAGGCGGTCAAGTACTTCACTGATGCCGGCTTCGTCGTGGCGGTGCCGCTGCGCTTGGGTTATGGAGAAACGGCTGGCCCGGATCTCGAGGACAGCGGCCCTTGCGGAGACCGCCAGTTCACTCCGATGTTCAATCGGGCCGCCAGTCAGATCGGCCAGGTCGTGAAGGCGCTGCAGCAGCGCCCCGACGTGGACGCCTCCAATGTCGTGCTGGTCGGCCAGTCAATCGGCGGGGGCACCGTCATCGCGCTGGCTGCACAGAATCCGCCCGGCGTCAGAACCGCCATCAATTTCTCGGGCGGCGCGGGTGGGGACGCGAAGTCGCCGGGCAACCCATGCGGGCCTGACCGGCTGCAGCAGACGTTTGCGTCCTATGGGCAGACCACGCGCCTGCCCACGCTTTGGATCTATTCGGAGAACGATCTCTTCTGGGGTCCCGACTGGCCCAAGCGCTGGGTGGACGCCTACAACGCGGCGGGCGGCCACGCGACTTTTGTGCCGATGGGACCCGATGGCAACAATGGCCATCTGCTGTTTCCGCGCTCGCCGCAGAAATGGCAGCCGGTGGTGGCGGAGTTCCTGCGGGCGCAGGGCTACGCCATGCCGAAGTAGGCCACCCGCTGCTCAGGCCACGCCGCCATTTGCACGCACGATCTGGCCATTGACCCATCCGCTGTCGGGTCCCGCCAGGAACGAGACGATGCCCGCGATGTCATCCGGTTGGCCCAGGCGTTCCAGCGGCGGCATCTTGGCGTAGTGCTCGATCAGTTCGGGGCTCTTGCCCTTGAAGAACAGTTCGGTGGCGACGGGGCCGGGGGCGACGGCGTTCACCCGGATCTGGCGTCCGCGCAGTTCCTTGGCGAAGACCTGCGTCAGGCTTTCGACGGCAGCCTTGCTGGCGATGTAGACCGAATAGCCGGGCAGGTTGAGCGCGACGGTGGTGCTGGACACGTTGACGATGCTGCCGCCGTCGGCCAGACGTGCGGCAGCTTCGCGCAGCGTGTTGAAGGTGCCGCGGGTGTTGATGTCGAACGTCCGGTCGTACAGGTCGTCGCTGGTGTCTGCCAGCGGCTGCACCTGCAGCACGCCCGCGCTGTTGACCAGCACGTCGATCCGGCCGAACTCGGCCTGGATGGCATCGAACATCGCGCGCACGTCATCGGGCTTGGCAACATCGGCGTGCACGGCCAAGGCGCGTCCGCCGGCTTGGCGGACTTCGCCAGCCAGGGCATCGGCTTCTGCCGCGCTCGAGGCGTAATTGATGGCGACGGCAAAGCCGTCGTCTGCCAGGCGGCGCACGACGGCGGCGCCGATGCCGCGCGATCCGCCGGTGACCAGGGCAACGCGCTGGAAAGCTTGGTCGTTCATGGGTCTTCTCCTTGGCTGAGTGGGTGAGACGTATGATCGACTATTCCGATCCAAAGATAATTACGCCTGCTTTGCTAAGATAATTTCATTTGCTTTAACAATCGGCGGGCAGGGTCATGGATCGGTTCCAGGAAATGCAGGTGTTCGTGCGCATCGCCGAACGGGGCAGTTTCACCAAGGCGTCGGACGACCTGCGCATTCCGCGCGCCACGGTCACCAACCTGATCAAGCGCATGGAGGCCCGATTGGGCGCACGGCTGCTTGACCGCACCACGCGGCAGGTTCGGCTGACGCATGACGGCGAGGCGCATTACCAGCGCTGCGTTCGGCTGCTGGCGGACCTGGAGGAAGCCGACGGCGCATTTCTGGACACCGCGCCCAAGGGGTTGTTGCGGGTAAACGCCCAGGGCACGCTTGCGCGGTTCTTTGTGATGCCCGGTCTGCCGGATTTTCTGCAGCGCTATCCCGATATCGCCTTGCATCTGGGCGAGGACGACCGGCTGGTGGATCTGGTGCGCGAGGGCGTGGACTGCGTGCTGCGTGCGGGTGTGCCGCAGGACTCCACGCTGGTCGGGCGGGTGATTGCGCAGATGCCGCAGGTGACGGTGGCCAGCCCGGCCTATCTGGCCCGCCACGGCGTGCCGGACAGCGTGCAGGCGCTGGAACATCATCTGGCCGTGGATTACGTGTCGAGCGTGACGGGCCGCGCCGTGCCGCTGGATTTCCGGGTGGACGGGCGCATCGTGCAGGTGCGCCCGCGTGCGGTCGTCAGCGTGAGCGGGGCCGAACTCTATACCAGTGCGGCGCTGGCCGGCCTGGGCATGGTGCAGGTGCCGCGGTACCGCGTGGAGCGCGAGTTGGCGGCGGGACACCTGAAGATCGTGCTGCCCCACGCGCCGCCCGCGCCCATGCCGGTTTCCGTCCTGACCCCGCAAAACCGGCAGGTGCCGGCGCGGGTGCGCGTGTTCACGCAGTGGCTGGCGGGCGTGTTCGCCGCCGCCTTCGATCAGACGATGCCGGTCAGGTAGAAGACGCCGATCACCAGGAATACCGACAGGGTCGATATCAGTGTGATGGCGAAGATGTCGCCATAGGATTGGCGGTGCGTGAGGCCGGTAACGGCCAGCAGCGTGATGACCGCGCCGTTGTGCGGCAGCGTGTCCATGCCGCCGCTCGCCATCGCGGCGACCCGGTGCAGCACTTCCATGGGGATCCCCGCCGCCAGCGCGCCGTCGATGAAAGTCTGGGACATCGCGGCCAGCGCAATGCTCATGCCGCCCGAGGCCGAGCCCGTGATGCCGGCCAGCGTCGTCACGGCGACGGCTTCGCCCACCAGCGGATCGGGAATGGCTTTCAAGGCCTGCGCGACCAGCAGAAAGCCCGGCAGCGCGGCAATGACGCCGCCAAATCCATACTCTGCCGCGGTGTTCATCGACGCCAACAGCGCGCCCGACACGGCGCTCTTGCTGCCTTCGGCGAAATGCGACTTGATGGCGCGAAACGAGAACAGCAGGATGGTGACGATGCCCGCAATCAGCGCACCCATCACGG
Organism: Achromobacter sp.; assembly: GCA_003454835.1. Classification (GTDB taxonomy): domain Bacteria; phylum Pseudomonadota; class Gammaproteobacteria; order Burkholderiales; family Burkholderiaceae_B; genus Achromobacter. The sequence continues at coordinate 7,673 of DMTA01000445.1, forward strand.
CCCACAGCGCCACCTGCTCTTCGGCGTTGACGGGCAGGGGTTTGGCCAAGCCGGGCAGGTCGACTTCGGAACCGGCCGGATACCAACCCGGGATCCAGCGCGTCAGCAGAAAGTTCATCACGCCCACCACCACCAGGGGCAGCAGCGCGATCAGCGGATGATGATTGCGTTCGCCGGTGGGCGCAGCGGGCTCGTTGCGCAGGTCCGTGCCGTAGGTCTCGCCTGCCGCGGCGGCGCGTTTGCGGCGCCATTCCAGGTAGGCGATGCCGGCGGTCAGCGTGAATGCGGCGCCGATCAGACCGAGCCAGGGCGCGGCCCAGGTCGTGGTCTCGAAGAACGTGGTGGGAATGATGTTCTGGATCTGCGGCGTGCCGGGCAGCGCCGTCATGGTGAAGGTGAAGGCGCCGAGCGCGATCGCGCCCGGCATCAGGCGCTTGGGAATGCCGCCTTGGCGGAACATCTCGGCGGCAAACGGGTAGACCGCGAACACCACGACAAACAGCGATACGCCGCCGTACGTCAGCACCGCACACACCAGCACGATGGCCACGATGGCGCGCTCGGCGCCGATCAGCCGCAGCACCGCCTGCACGATGGCGCGTGAAAAGCCCGACAGTTCGATGAGCTTGCCGAACACCGCGCCCAAGAGGAATACGGGGAAATAGAGCTTGGCGAAGCCCGCCATGCGCTCCATGAAGATGCCTGAGAAGACTGGCGCCAGCGCTGACGCGTCTGTCAACAGGACCGCGCCCATGGCCGCGATGGGCGCGCACAGGATGACGCTATAACCTCGATACGCCGCCAGCATCAGAAACGCCAGCGCCGCCACCACGATGAACAATCCGGTCATTCGGTACTCCAGGAATGAAGAGACAAGGGGTGTGGGGCTACACCTTAACTTATTGGGCGGAAGGCTTCGTGACGAAGGGGCTTGCGCTGGTGAGATGGTGTCTGACACCGTCGCGGACAGACGCCAAGGATGGGTATAGTAGGCCGGCGCCGGCGCAGGGCCGGCCGCAAGGGAGGAAACATGGCAGAGCAGACCCCCGACCACGCGCATTGGGCGGCGGTGGCGGATCAGTGGATTGCGTGGGCGGGCACGCCAGGGCACGACGCCTTCTGGGCGTACCGCGACGGCTTCGTGGATTATCTGGGCGCAGGCGACGGCCGTCGTGCGTTGGAGATCGGTTGCGGCGAAGGGCGCATCAGCCGCGAAGCGCGCGCGTTGGGGTATCGCGTCACCGCCACCGATGCGGTGGCCGCGATGGTCGATGCGGCGCGCGCGGCGCAGTCTG
>DMTA01000266.1:0-6809 GCA_003454835.1 Achromobacter sp.
GGCAGGCGAACCTGCGGCAGGCGATCCTGTGGCAGGCACCCCTGCGGCAGGCGCTTGTGCAGCGTCAGCCACTTGGGCAGTCACCGGCGCCTGCGCAACGGCCGGCGTGGCCTTGCCGCTGGCTTCGCGGGCGACTTCGTCGAGTTCGGCGCGGAACTGCTGCACGGGTTCCTGAAGCGAGGCCCCGGTCTCGTTCAGCGATTGCTGCACGCCCTGGGCCGCGTCTTCCATTTCGGTCTTGAACTTGCGGAGTTCGTCGAGTTCGATTTCGCGCTGGATATCGGACTTGACGTCATTGACGTAACGCTGCGCGCGCCCGAGCAGGTGGCCGACGGTGCGGGCAACCTTGGGCAGGCGTTCGGGGCCGATGACGATCAGGGCGACGACGCCGATCACCATCAGTTCAGTGAGGCTGACATCAAACATTCGACGGCCGCTCGGGAATTGAAGCAATGAGGGCCGGCCCGTTCAGGGCTGGCCCGGAGGGAGACTGGCTGACGCTCAGGAGTTGGACTTTTCCTTGGCCTGCACGTCGATGGTGTCGCCGGCGACGCGTTGTTGCGTGACCGGTTCAGCGGGCTTGTCGCTGTTGGCTTCTTTCATGCCGTCCTTGAAGCCCTTGACTGCGCCGCCCAGATCGCCGCCGATGTTGCGCAGCTTCTTGGTGCCGAAAATCAGCGCAACGATGACCAGGACGACCAACCAATGCCAAATGCTGAAACTACCCATGATGATTCTCCGAATTACGCAGTGGGGGCCACGCGCCCTTTCCAGGGACGCGAGCCGCCGATGATGTGGAAATGCAGATGCGGGACTTCCTGGCCGCCTTCGACGCCAGAATTGATCATGATGCGAAATCCGCCATCAGGGCCCGGACGGCAACCGTTCTCGGCGGCAAGCCGCGGCGCCAACGACATCATTCTACCCAACCAATCTGCGTCCTCGCCCGTAATATCCTGCATGGATGTGACATGACGTCGAGGGATCAGCAGTAAATGCACCGGCGCGGCCGGATTGATATCGTGGAATGCAACAAAGTCCTGGTCCTCGTAGACCTTCTTGGACGGGATCTCGCCGGCGGCGATCTTGCAGAAAAGACAGTTGTCGCTCATGGGGTGGTTTCCGTGTCAGTCCTTGGGGCGGCTTGCCTTTTCCACCAGGCCCGACAGGCCTTCGCGGCGGGCCAGCTCGGCCAGCACGTCTTCGGGCCGCAGGTTGAAATGCGTCAGCGCCACCAGGCAATGGAACCACAGATCGGCGGTTTCGCTGACGATGCGGTCGGGCACGCCGTCCTTGGCGGCCATGACCAGTTCCGTGGCTTCTTCCCCGATCTTCTTCAGGAAGGCATCCGGCCCCTTGGCCAGCAGCTTGGCCGTGTAGGAGGCCGAAGGATCGCCGCCGTTCTGCGGACGGCGGGTTTCCAGGGTGTCTGCGATGCGGGCCAGGATGTCGGCCGCGGTCAGGGTCTGATCGGTCATTTGTAGATGAGTTCCGGATCTTTGAGCACCGGATCGACCGTGACCCACGACGCGTGATCGGTCTGGCCTTCCAGGCGGCGGAAGAAACAGCTGGCGCGGCCGGTGTGGCAGGCGATGCCGCCTTCCTGGTGGACCTTGAGCAGCACCACGTCGCCGTCGCAATCCAGGCGCAGTTCGTGGACTTCCTGCACATGGCCGGATTCTTCGCCCTTGCGCCACAGGCGCTGGCGCGAGCGCGACCAGTAGACGGCGCGGCCGGTGGCGGCCGTTTCCGCCAGGGACTCGCGGTTCATCCAGGCCACCATCATGATCTGGCCGTTTTCGGCGTCTTGGGCGATGGCGGGAATCAGGCCGTTTTCGTCGAAGACGACGTCGGCCAACCAGGCGGGTTCGTTGCTCATAATCAGTCCAATCGTACGGCGATGCCCTGTTCGGCCATGAAGTGCTTGCACTCGCCGACGGTATGCTGGCCAAAATGGAAAATGCTGGCGGCCAGCACCGCGCTGGCGCGGCCCGTGGTGACGCCGTCGGCCAGATGCTGCAGGTTGCCCACGCCGCCCGAGGCAATGACGGGCACCGGCACGGCGTCCGAGACGGTGCGGGTCAGTTCGAGGTCGAAGCCGGACTTGGTGCCGTCGCGATCCATGCTGGTCAGCAGGATTTCGCCGGCGCCATAGGCGGCCATGCGGCGCGCCCACGCCACGGCGTCCAGGCCGGTGGCCTTGCGGCCGCCATGGGTGAAGACTTCCCAGCGCGCCGGTTCGCCGGGCGCGGACACGCGGCGCGCGTCGATGGCAACGACCACGCATTGCGAGCCGTGGTAGTCGGACGCGGCGCGAACCAGGTCGGGATTGGCCACGGCGGCGCTGTTGATGCTGATCTTGTCGGCGCCGGCATTGAGCAGGCGCTGGATGTCGGACACCTGGCGCACGCCGCCGCCCACGGTCAGCGGAATGAAGACCTGCGACGCCACCTGCTCGATGATGGGCAGGATCAGGTCGCGGCCGTCGCTGGTGGCGGTGATGTCCAGGAACGTGAGTTCGTCGGCGCCCTGCTCGTTGTAGCGGCGGGCGATCTCGACGGGGTCGCCCGCATCGAGCAGGTTGACGAAGTTCACGCCCTTGACGACACGGCCGGCCGTGACGTCAAGGCAGGGAATGATGCGGCGGGTCAGCGCGTTCTGCGCGCTGGCCCCGGAGGTGCTGCTGGATGTGGTCATTTTGCCAATTCGTCGGCGCGCGCCTGCGCGGCCTGGAAGTCGAGCGTGCCTTCGTAGATGCTGCGGCCCAGGATGGCGCCTTCGACGCCCTCTTCCTCGACGGCGCACAGCGCCTCGATGTCCTGGATGCCGGCGATGCCGCCCGAGGCGTACACGGGAATGCGCACGTGCTGGGCCAGACGGACCGTGGCTTCGACGTTGACGCCCGACAGCATGCCGTCGCGGCCGATGTCGGTGTAGATGATGGCTTCGCAGCCGTAGTCTTCGAACTTCTTGGCCAGATCCAGCACGTCGTGACGGGTGAGTTTGCTCCAGCCGTCGGTGGCGATCTTGCCGTCGCGGGCGTCCAGGCCGACGATGATCTGGCCGGGGAAGGCGCCGCAGGCGTCCTGCAGGAAGCCCGGGTTCTTGACCGCGGCGGTGCCGATGATGACGTACGAGATGCCGGCGTCGAGGTAGCGCTCGATGGTGTCGAGGTCGCGGATGCCTCCGCCGATCTGGACGGGAATGTCGTCGCCGACGGCGTCCAGGATCGCCTTGATGGGCGCTTCGTTCTTGGGCTTGCCGGCGACGGCGCCGTTCAGGTCGACCAGGTGCAGGCGGCGGGCGCCCTGGTCCAGCCAGCGGGTGGCCATGGCGGCGGGGTCTTCGGAGAACACCGTTGCATCGTCCAGGTCACCCTGGCGCAGGCGAACACAGCGCCCGTCTTTGAGGTCGATGGCGGGGATCAGCAGCATGGTTGGCAGCGAGTAAGAAAATGGGGTTGAACGGGCTGGCGCACGCGGCTCGAGGCCTAGGGCTGCCAGTCTACAAAATTGCGATACAGGCGCAAACCGTGCTCGGCGCTTTTTTCGGGGTGGAACTGCACCGCGAAAATGTTAGCTGCCGCCACCGCGCAGGTAAAGGCGACGCCATAATCGGTTTCACCAACCGTCAGGCCCGGATCGGCCGGATCGGCGTAGTAACTGTGGACGAAATAGAAGTGCGAGTCGTCCGGAATGCCGTCCCAGATCGGGTGAGAGCGGGTGTGGCGGACTTTGTTCCAGCCCATGTGCGGGACCTTCAGGCGCTCGGGACGGGTGTCGACCAAGCCAGCGCCGCCGGTGTCGGCCAGGCAGGCCTCGTCGTCGGCGGGGATCAGGTCGGCAAAGCCGGGGCCGGAAAAGCGGCGCACGACGCCGGGGAAAAGGCCCAGGCAGGCGGTGCCGCCTTCTTCGCTGGATTCGAACAGCATCTGTTCGCCGACGCAGACGCCCAAGAGGGGCTTTTCGCGGGCGGCGCGTACGACGGCGTCGCGCAGGCCGGACTCATTCAAGGTGCGCATGCAGTCCGCCATGGCGCCCTGGCCTGGGAAGACCACGCGGTCGGCCGCGGCGATTTCCTGGGGCTGGTTGCAGATGCGGATGTCGGCGTCAGGCGCGGCGTATTTCAGGGCGCGTGCGACGGAATGGAAATTGCCCATTCCATAGTCGACGATGGCGATAGTGGTCACTTCTGTCTGCCTGGTGCGGTGCGAATATGGAGTGCGTACGGTGCGGCAGTGCTTACAGCACGCCCTTGGTGGACGGCACGACGTCGCCCATGCGGGGGTCGACTTCGAGGGCCATGCGCAGCGCGCGGCCACAGGCCTTGAACACGGTTTCCGCCTGGTGGTGCGAGTTGAAGCCGCGCAGGTTGTCGATGTGCATCGTGATCAGCGCGTGATTGACCAGGCCCTGGAAGAATTCGCGCGTGAGGTCCACGTCGAAGCTGCCGATGTGCGAGCGCGTGAAGGGGATGTGGTATTCCAGGCCGGGACGGCCGGAAAAGTCGACCACGACGCGCGACAGGGCTTCGTCCAGCGGCACGTACGCATGACCGTAGCGGCGCAGACCGGCCTTGGTGCCCGCGGCCTTGGCAATGGCCATGCCTAGCGTGATGCCCACGTCTTCCACCGTGTGATGCGCGTCGATGTGCAGGTCGCCCTCGGCCTTGATGTCCAGGTCGATCAGGCCGTGACGCGCGATCTGGTCCAGCATGTGGTCCAGGAAGGGCACGCCCGTGTCGATCGTCTGATTGCCGGTGCCGTCGAGGTTGATGGCCACGCGGATGCGGGTTTCGTTGGTGTTGCGGGTGATTTCTGCGGTACGCATGTTAAGCACTCAAGATCTCTTGCAGGGCAGCCAGCAAGGCGGCGTTCTCGGCCGGGGCGCCCACCGAGATGCGCAGGCAGTTGGCCAGCAGGGGATGGGCATTGGAGAAGTTGCGAATCAATATTTTGCGCGCTTTCAGGGCAAGATGCACGGCGTTGCCGTCGAGCTTGCCGGAAAAGCGGGCGAGTATGAAGTTTGCGGCGGAAGGGAATCCCCTGACGCCGGGTAGTTGCGCCAGCGCCGCGGCCAGCGGTTCACGGTCGGCGCGCAGCCGTGCGGCCTGCTCGTCCAGCACGGCCTTGTGGCGCAGCACGGCCAGCAGCGTCGCCTGAGTCAGCACGTTCAGGTTGTACGGCGGACGCACCTTGTTCAATTCGGCGATCCACGCGGGATGCCCGGCCAGGTAGCCGAAACGCAGGCCGGCCAGGCCGATCTTGGACACGGTGCGCATGACGACGACGTTCGGCGCATCCAGCACGCGCGGCATGAACGTGTAGTCCGCGAACGGCTGGTAGGCCTCGTCGATCACCACCAGTCCCGGCGCGGCCCGGATGATGGCGTTGACGTCTTCCGGCGACCACAGGCCGCCGGTGGGATTGTTGGGGGTGGCCAGGAATACGAGCTTGGGCTGGTGTTCGCGGATGGCGGCCAGCATGGCCGGCAGATCAAGACTCAGGTCCGCCGTCAGCGGCACGCCGACGAAGCGCGCGTGATCGAAGCGGGCCGCCATGTCGAAATACACGAACGACGGCCAGGGCGACAGCACCGCGTCGCCCGGGTTGCAGCACGCCTGCACCATCAGGTGGATGAGTTCGTCCGAGCCGTTGCCGAACAGCACGTCCGCGACGTCCGGCACGCCGAATGCCGTCTTGACGGCGGCTTCGAGCGCGGACAGGTCGGCGGACGGATACCGGTTCAGGGGCAGATCGCGAACAGCGCGCGCGATGTCGTCGCGCACGGCCTCGGGCAGCTCGTACGGGCACTCCATGGCGTCCAGCTTGATGCAGCCTTCGGCATGGGCGACCGGGTACGCCGCCAGCTCGCGGATGTCGGCCCGGACGGTGCCTTTGACGCGGCCGGCGACGTCCGCCGGGCCCGCGCTCATGCTTTGTCGATCCGGTACTGGGCGCTGGCGGCGTGCGCCTGCAGGCCCTCGCCCAGCGCCAGTTCGGCTGCAATGCGGCCCAACGTCTGCGCGCCGGCGTGCGAGACCTGGATCAGGCTGGAGCGCTTCTGGAAGTCATAGACGCCCAGCGGCGACGAGAAGCGCGCCGTGCGCGAGGTGGGCAGCACGTGGTTCGGGCCGGCGCAGTAGTCGCCCAGCGCTTCCGAGCTGAAACGGCCCATGAAGATGGCGCCGGCGTGGCGGATGCGGGCGGTCCAGACCTCGGGCTGCTCGGTGGAGATCTCGAGGTGCTCGGGGGCGATGTCGTTGGCGATCTGGCAGGCTTCTTCCAGGTCGCGGACCAGGATCAGCGCGCCGCGGTTGGCCAGGCTGACGCGCAGGATGTCGGCGCGCGGCATGGTGGGCAGCAGGCGGGCGATGGACGCTTCGACTTCTTCGATGAAGGCGGCGTCGGGACAGAGCAGGATGGACTGGGCCAGTTCGTCGTGCTCGGCCTGCGAGAACAGGTCCATGGCGATCCAGTCGGCCGGCGTCTTGCCGTCGCAGATGACCAGGATTTCGCTGGGGCCGGCGATCATGTCGATGCCGACCACGCCGAACACGCGGCGTTTGGCGGCCGCGACATAGGCGTTGCCCGGACCGACGATCTTGTCCACGGCCGGCACGGTGTCGGTGCCATACGCCAGCGCACCCACGGCCTGCGCGCCGCCGATGGCGAACACGCGGTCCACGCCGCTGATGGCGGCCGCGGCCAGCACGATGGGATTGCGCACGCCGTCAGGCGTGGGCGTGACCATGACCAGTTCCTGCACGCCCGCGACCTTGGCCGGGATGGCGTTCATCAGCACCGACGA
>DMTA01000266.1:7025-7187 GCA_003454835.1 Achromobacter sp.
GGCGTTCATCAGCACCGACGACGGATAGGCGGCCTTGCCGCCGGGCACGTACAGGCCCACGCGGTCCAGCGGGGTGACCTGCTGGCCAAGCAGCGTGCCGTCGGCTTCGGTGTAGGTCCAGGTCTCGGCGCGCTGGCGCTCGTGGTAGGCGCGCACGCGGTC
>DMTA01000177.1 GCA_003454835.1 Achromobacter sp.
TTCGGCCGCACGCCGCCATGCGTCGATGCGGTGCTGGCGGCGCGGCCGGCGCGCGTGGTGGTCGCCATGGGTGATCCGAATCCGCTCGTCAACGGGCAGGGGCTGGCGCGGCTGCGCGAAGCGGGGATCGCGGTGACGACCGGCGTCTGCCGCGAAGAAGCGCTGGCCGTGAACGCCGGCTTCATCTCGCGCATGAGCCGCGGCCTGCCGTGGGTGTGGATGAAGATGGCGGCGTCTCTGGACGGCCGTAGTGCGCTGCATAACGGCATGTCGCAATGGATTACCGGACCGGAAGCTCGTGCCGACGGGCATGGATGGCGGGCGCGTAGCTGCGTTGTGCTGACCGGCATGGGCACCGTGCTCAAGGACGATCCGCAACTGAACGTGCGCGACGTCGATACGCCGCGCCAGCCGCGCAAGGCCGTCGTGGATGGCGATTTCCAGATCCCGGAAACCGCGCGGTTGTTCGATGGCGCAGAGGTCATCGTGTTCACCGCGCGCGAGGATGCCGCGAAGGCAGCGCGGCTGGCGGATAAGAATGCTCGCGTGGTGTCTTTGCCGGGCACGGAGCCTGGCCGCGTCGATCTGACCGAAATGATGCGCTGGATGGCCAAGCAGCAGTTCAACGAGGTTCACGTCGAGGCAGGCGCGGGCCTGAGCGGTGCGCTGGTATCGGCTGGCTGCGTCGACGAACTGCTGTTGTATCTGGCGCCGGTGCTGCTGGGCGACGCGGCGGGCATGGTGCGCTTGCCGATGCTCGAACACCTGGACGCCGCGCGACGCTACGAATTTACCGATACCAAGCGCGTAGGCGCAGATCTGTGCGTGCGCGCACGCGTGGCAGGCACGTGGCGGCAGTTGATGGAAAGCGTGGCGTTGCCCACGTTGTCATAACGGATTTGCTGTTAGCACTCCGCGTGTTCGGCTGCCAATGCTTTGAAAGCAGCGCGCAGCGTGCGCCTGCACGACGCACCATGTCGAAGCAGGCATGGTCGGCATCCGCGATGAACGTCTGCGGCTTCGCGCACGAAGGCGTTTCGCGTGATTACGCGAGTAAATATTCGCGCAAAATGAATTGCCACAAAAGAGTCACGGGCTTAGCATAAGCGGCATGACTTGGCGCTACGCGCTCACGGACCACCCGCACAGCCGCCGCGCGCCCTCGTCACCACGGATTCCCGTGCCGCGAATCGGCGCAGTTCAACACCGACCGGCACGCCACTGAACGAAGTCGCCCAGCGCCGTTCAGCCCGTTCGCTGCGATCGCATGGCGAACGCTCCGGGTTTATCCCGGGCCAACAAGAATCCATCGGATATCGCTCATTCCGTCGTTTCGTTGCCGACCATTTCATGTGCGGTTGCGTCAGGCACGCTATATGCGGGTCTATGCTCGAAACGACGAGTTAACTTGCTCACGTTAGTTGCAATCCCTGACGGAACTAGTGCGAAAGGGGTGCAGCCTAAACAGAAAGGGTCCGATCGTGCTTATGGTTGATGTGTGGCGAAAGCAACATAACAACTTGCCGAAAGCGCCAACCGCGAAGTTGTTTAGTAATTCGCAGACGCTGATGCACAATGGGCATGTAGGGACGTATTGAATTTTTCGCGTGTTGTATGTAGGAGGTTTCCGTGCAAAACATCGTCGAAGGCTTCAAGTCGCAGTACGCAAGAGAGCAGGAATCTGAGCTCTCTCTCGAGGAGTATCTGAGCCTCGCCAAGCGTGATCCCATGGCCTACGCCAGCCCCGCTGAGCGCATGCTGGCCGCGATCGGCGACCCTGAGATCGTGGATACGCGCAACGACCCACGTCTTTCCCGTTTGTTTTCCAACCGGACCATCCGGCGCTATCCGGCGTTCCAGGAGTTCTACGGCATGGAGGACGTGATCGGACAGATCGTCGCGTTCTTCAAGCACGCCGCGCAGGGACTGGAAGAGCGCAAGCAAATTCTCTATCTGCTGGGACCGGTGGGCGGCGGCAAGTCGTCCATCGCCGAGCGGCTCAAGGCGCTGATGGAAAGCTTTCCCATCTACGCGTTGAAGGGATCGCCGGTGAACGAATCGCCGCTCGGGCTGTTCCACCCCGAACGATTCGGCGACATGCTCGAAAAGGAATACGGCATTCCGAAGCGCTACCTGACCGGCATCATGTCGCCGTGGGCAGTCAAGCGCCTGAAGGAATTCGACGGCGACATCTCGAAGTTCCGCGTCGTGCGTCTGAATCCGTCGGTGCTGCGCCAGATCGCCATCGCCAAGACCGAACCGGGCGACGAAAACAACCAGGACATTTCCTCGCTGGTGGGCAAGGTCGACATCCGCAAGCTCGACCGCCATTCGCAGGACGACCCGGACGCCTACAGCTACTCCGGTGGTCTGTGCCTGGCGAACCAGGGGCTGCTCGAGTTCGTGGAAATGTTCAAGGCCCCGATCAAGATGCTGCATCCGCTGTTGACGGCTACCCAGGAAGGAAACTTCAAGGGCACGGAAGGCTTCTCGGCCATCCCGTTCAATGGCACGATCCTGGCCCACTCGAACGAATCGGAATGGCAGACCTTCCGCAACAACAAGCACAACGAAGCGTTCCTTGACCGTATCTATATCGTCAAGGTGCCTTACTGCTTGCAGGTGTCCGAAGAGGTCCGCATCTACGAAAAACTGCTGCATCACAGTTCGCTGTCCGAAGCGCCGTGCGCGCCCGGAACGCTTGACATGATGGCGCAGTTCTCGGTGCTGACGCGCTTGAAGGAGCCCGAGAATTCCAGCATCTATTCCAAGCTGCGGGTCTACGACGGCGAAAGCCTGAAGGACGTCGATCCCAAGGCCAAGGCGCTGCAGGAATACAAGGACTACGCGGGCACCGATGAAGGCATGACCGGGGTGTCGACGCGGTTCGCGTACAAGATCCTGTCCAGCGTCTTCAACTACGACCAGACCGAAGTGGCTGCCAATCCGGTGCACCTGATGTACGTGCTGGAGCAGCGCATCGGCCGCGAAGACTATCCCGACGAGATTCGCCGGCGCTATCTGGAGTTCATCAAGGGCTTCCTGGCGCCGCGCTACGCGGAGTTCATCGGCAAGGAGATCCAGACGGCCTACCTGGAGTCCTACTCCGAATACGGCCAGAACATCTTCGACCGCTACGTCACGTTCGCGGACTGCTGGATTCAGGACGAGGAATTCCGCGATCCTGAAACCGGCGAAAGCTTCGACCGCAGCGCGCTGAACGATGAGCTGGAGAAAATCGAGAAGCCCGCTGGCATTGCGAATCCAAAGGACTTCCGCAACGAGATCGTGAACTTCGTGCTGCGGGCGCGCGCCAACAACAGTGGCCGCAATCCGAACTGGACCAGCTATGAAAAGCTGCGCGAAGTGATCGAGAAGAAGATGTTCTCGAACACGGAAGACCTGCTGCCGGTGATTTCGTTCAACGCCAAGGCCTCGGCCGAGGACAAGTCGAAACACCAAAGCTTCGTCGACCGGATGGTGGAGAAGGGCTACACGGAAAAGCAGGTCAGGCTGCTGTGCGAGTGGTATCTCCGTGTGAGGAAGTCTTCCTGAGCGAGGTGAATCATGAATTCACTGATCGATCGCCGTCTTAACGGGCGCAACAAAAGCGCCGTTAACCGGGAGCGCTTTCTGCGTCGCTACAAGGATCAGATCCGCAAGGCGGTACACGGGATGATCCGTGACCGCTCGATCCAGGACATGGATCAAGGCGGCGAGATCAACCTGCCCGCCCGCGATATTTCCGAGCCGACGTTCCGGCACGGCGCGGGCGGCGACCGCGAAATGGTGCATCCGGGCAACCGAGAATTCGCCAAAGGCGACACCTTCGACCGGCCGCAGGGCGGGCAGGGCGAGGGCGGCTCCGAGCCGGGTGAAGGCGAATCGGTGGACCAGTTCACCTTCAGCCTGTCGCGTGCTGAATTCCTGAACCTCTTTTTCGAGGATCTGGAATTGCCGCACCTGGCGCGCAACCAGCTTGGCGAAGTCAGCCAGAAGAAGTGGCAACGCGCCGGCTACACCACCACCGGCTCGCCCAGCACGCTAAGCATCAGCCGCACGCTGAAGTCATCGCTGGCGCGTCGCGTGTCGCTGGGCGTGAAGGCGCGCGCCGACCTGCGCGATGCCGAGGACGCGCTGGAAGAGGCCAAGGCCGCCGGCGTGCCGCAGGCGCGAATCCGCGAGCTGGAACAGGAGGTCGAGGATTGCCGTGAGCGACTGGCGCGCGTGCCGTTCCTGGACGACCTGGACCTGCGCTATCGCAACCGCGTGTCGGTCGCCATTCCCATGGCGCGCGCCGTCATGTTCTGCCTGATGGACGTGTCCGGTTCCATGGACGAGGGCAAGAAGGATCTGGCCAAGCGCTTCTTCACGCTGCTCTACCTGTTCCTTTCGCGCAAGTACGAGCACGTCGATCTGGTATTCATCCGCCATACCGACAACGCCGAGGAAGTGGACGAGCACACCTTCTTCTACGACCCCAAGAGCGGCGGCACGATCGTGTTGTCGGCGTTGGAGCTGATGCGCGAGATCCTGGAAAAGCGCTATCCGCCGTCCGCGTGGAACGTCTACGCGGCGCAGGCCAGCGACGGCGACTCGTTTGGCGCCGATGCGGGCAAGAGCGCGCGATTCCTGGCTGAACATCTGCTGCCTTCGTCACGCTACTTTGCCTACATCGAAATCCCCGACTCGCAGGAAGCCCGCAAGAGCAGTCTGTGGGCCGAGTATGAACAGAAACTGGAACCGCACTTCGTCATGCGGCGCATCTGCGACCGCGGGGAGATCTTCCCCGTGTTCCACGACCTGTTCAAGAAGGAGACCGCATGAACGCCAACATGGGTGCGCTCGTGGAGCCGGGATCGGACGGCGGTGTCCGGCCGATCTCGCAGGGTTCCGAATGGACGTTCGAACTGATCCAGACCTATGACGACGCGATTTCCCAGATCGCGCGCGAGTACGGCCTGGACACCTATCCGAACCAGATCGAGGTCATTACCTCGGAACAAATGCTGGACGCGTACGCGTCGGCGGGTTTGCCCATTGGCTACCCGCACTGGTCCTACGGCAAGGAATTCATCCGCAACGAGCAGTACTACCGCCGCGGCATGCAGGGGCTGGCGTACGAAATCGTCATCAATTCCAACCCGTGCATTTCCTACCTCATGGAAGAAAATTCCATGCCGATGCAGGCGCTGGTGATCGCGCATGCCTGCTACGGACACAATTCCTTCTTCAAGGGCAACTACCTTTTCCGGCAGTGGACAGACGCTGACGGCGTGCTGGATTACCTGGTGTTCGCGCGCAAGTACGTGATGGCGTGCGAAGACCGCTACGGCATCGACGCCGTGGAGTCGCTGCTGGATTCGTGCCATGCGCTGTCGCATCACGGCGTGGACCGCTACAAGCGCCCGACGCCGGTCTCCTTCAAGGAAGAGGCCACCCGCCAGGCCGAGCGCGAAGAACACGCGCGCCTGCAATACAACGACCTGTGGCGCACGTTGCCCCGCATGGAAGCAGACAAGGACACGCGCGTCGCGGCGTCCGTGTTTCCGCCCGAGCCCGAGGAAAACCTGCTGTACTTCATCGAGAAGTACTCGCCCAAGCTGGCCCCCTGGCAGAAGGAGCTGGTGCGCATCGTCCGCAAGGTCGCACAGTATTTCTATCCGCAGACCCAGACCAAGGTGATGAACGAAGGCTGGGCCACGTTCTGGCACTACACCATCCTGAACCGCCTGCACGAAAAGGGCCTGGTGAACGATGGCTTCATGATGGAGTTCCTGCAAAGCCACACCAACGTCGTCAGCCAGCGCGGCTTTGACGAGCGTGGCTATGGCGGCATCAACCCGTATGCGCTGGGCTTTGCGATGATGTCGGACATCCGCCGCATCTGCGAGTCGCCCACGCCCGAAGACCGCCGCTGGTTCCCCGATATTGCGGGCGGCGACTGGCTGAAGACGCTGGACTTCGCCATGCGCAACTTCAAGGACGAGTCCTACATCTCGCAGTATTTGTCCCCGCGCCTGATCCGCGAATTCCGCTTCTTCGCCATTTCGGACCACCAGGCCAACCCCAAGCTGGAGGTGGCCGCGATCCACGACGACGAGGGCTACCGCGACATCCGGCGCCTGCTTGCCGCGCAGCACAACCGCGACAACCTGGTGCCCGACATCCAGGTCGTCCGCTTCAACCGCGACACCGACCGCTCGCTGGTGCTGCGCCATCTGAAGAGCCGCGGCCGGCCGCTGGCAGGTGAAGATGCCGAACAGGTCATGAAGCATCTGGCGCGTCTATGGGGATTCCGCGTCCGGCTGGAAGAAACCGAACCGGACGGCACGATCAGCTCCTACCGGGAGCAGGACCCGCCAGCGTCGAAGTAATGGCGTCGGCTGGGGAAGGGACGCGCGTAGTGCGTCCCTTTTTGTTTGCCCGCTTGCTGTGGTGTCGCCGATTCTGCTAGAATCGCGGATTCGCATTTTCAGCAGCGCCTTTCATCAGCACCGAAAGGCCACCTGGAAGTGCTGTAGGACAGGTGGCCGAGCGGTTGAAGGCGCACGCCTGGAAAGCGTGTATACGTCAAAAGCGTATCGGGGGTTCGAATCCCCCTCTGTCCGCCAGGAATACCGGCAAGGCCGCCAAGCTTCAAAAAAGCGGCCAAGCCCTAAAAAGCCCCGATTTCTCAGAAATCGGGGCTTTTTGCTTTTCCGGGAATCGTTACGGTACGCTCGTGCCATGACTTTCGACCCGACGATCCGATCATCAGCGCCCCGCCTGGATCTCTACAGCCTGCAGGTCTTTGTGGCTGTGGTCGAAGAGGGCAGCATTGCCGCGGCCGCCACGCGGGAGCACATCGCGCCTTCGGCGCTGAGCAAGCGACTGTCGGAGCTGGAACGTATCCTGGATGTGGTGCTGATCACGCGGCATGCTCGAGGGGTGGAGGCGACTGGCGCTGGCCATGCGTTGGCGCGGCATGCGCGGGCGCTGTTGCATCAGGCGCGAGGCCTCACGGACGAGATCCGCGATTTTTCGTCGGGCGTGCGCGGGCATGTGCGGATCGCGGCCAACCTGTCTTCCATCACGCAATTCCTGCCCCAGGATCTGCGGCGCTTTCTGGATCTGCACCCCGGGGTGCAGATCGATCTGGAGGAGAACGTCAGTTCAGCGGTGACGCGAGCGGTGCAGCAGAACATGAGCGATATCGGTATCTATACCCAGACCGACGACGACAGCGGGCTGCAGAGTTTTCCGTATCGGCGCGATGTGATGACGCTGGTGGCCAACCGGTCTCATCCGCTGGCCGCGCGTGAGCGCGTGGCGTTTGCCGACACGCTGGAGTATGACCACGTCGGCATGCATCGGGGCAGCGCGGCGAACTACCTGTTTACGCGCGAGGCGGCAGCCATCAATCGGACGGTGCGGCTGCGGTTCCAGGTCACCTCTTACGATGCGCTGGTGTCGATGGTGCGCTGCGAGCTGGGCATCGGCATCGTGCCCGTTGAGGCGCTGTCCCTCTTCGATTGCGGCGATCTAAGGATTATCCCTTTGGCGGACGCGTGGGCGCGTCGCCAGCTCAAGTTGTGCGTGCGCAGCAATGAGCCCCTGTCCGGCGCTGCCCGGTTGTTGATGGAACACCTGTTGCAAGAGGCCGCCTCCTCCGGCCATTGACGCCGGAACGCCGCACGCGGCGGGTATGTTGCGCAGCAAAATCCGAACGGCCGACGTTGGCGCCGCCGCACGCAGCCATCGCGAATGGCGATGCCCCGCTGAAGAATCGCGATTTGTGCCACGGCGGCGGACCTCGGAAGATGGCTCATCAAGCCCATGGACCGCCCGCCGCGCGGGCGCGAGGAGAGAGAGACGTGAGCCTTCCAAGCCGAGTGCAGATCGTGGAGGTGGGACTGCGGGACGGATTGCAAAGCGAGCCCGAGTTCGTGCCCACCGACACCAAGGCTGCCATCCTGAATGAACTGATTGCCGCCGGCGTGCAGCACATTGAGGCGACCTCGTTCGTGTCGCCCCGGGCGGTGCCGCAGATGCGCGACGCCGCAGAGTTGCTGGCGCTGGCGGACAAGCGGCCGGGCGTCGTGTTGAGCGCGCTGGCGCCGAACCCGCGCGGTGTTGAACGCGCACTGGCCTCGCGTGCCGATGAAGTCGTGGTGTTCCTGTCGGCCAGCGAAAGCCACAACAGAAAGAACCTGAACCGGTCCGTGGAGCAATCGCTGCGCGACATCGAGGATGTGGCGGCGCTGTTGCAGGAACATCCCATGCGGCGCAAGGGCGCCATCGCGGTCGCCTTCGGTTGTCCGTTTGAAGGCGATGTCGATATCGCCACGTTGAAGACCATCGTGGCCGAGTTTGCCCGCCTGGATTTCGACGCCGTCACGCTGGGCGACACGACGGGCATGGCGACGCCGCGCCTCGTGCGCAAGACGGTCGACGCGCTGCGCGCCGCATTTCCCGACATGGATTTTTCGCTGCACTTTCACAACACGCGCGGCCTCGGGCTGGTGAACGTGGTCGAGGGGCTGAACGCCGGCATCACGTCCTTTGAATCGTCGCTGGGCGGCTTGGGCGGCTGTCCCTTCGCGCCCGGCGCGACGGGAAATGTCTGCACCGAGGACACGGTCAACCTGCTGCACGAGATGGACATCGAGACGGGCATCGACCTGGCGGCGCTGATCCAGGCTTCGCGGCATCTTGAGCAGGTAATGAAGCGCCCGTTGTCCGGACAGGTGATGAAGGCCGGGCCGCGTCTGGCATTGCACGACTACGACGGCGCCCTGGCCGCCGTGGGCTGATTTCAGCAACTCTGGATTCACAAGAACCCATGCCTTTATCCGGATTCCGCATTCTGGACCTGACCCGCATCATCTCGGGTCCGTTCTGCACCTCTCTGCTTGCCGACATGGGCGCAGAGGTCATCAAGATCGAGACGCCGGGCGAAGGCGACCCGGTGCGCGCCCAGGGCGTGATACGCGACGGCCTGAGCTGGTATTTCGCCAACTACAACCGCAACAAGAAATCCGTCACGCTCGACCTTTACAGCGAGGAAGGCAAGGCCGTGCTGCGGCGCCTGATCGCCGAATGCGATGTCATCGTCGAGAACTACCGGCCGGGCGTGATGCAGAAGATGGGGCTGGGCGACGAGGCGCTCAAGGCGTTGAAGCCCGACATCATTCATTGCAGCATCAACGGCTTTGGCACGACGGGGCCTTATCGCGACCGGCCGGCGTTCGATTTCATCGCGCAGGCGATGAGCGGATTCATGAGCCTGAATGGCGCGGAAAATCAGCCGCCCATGCGCGCGGGTCCGCCCATCAGCGATCTGGTGGCCGGCATGAATGGCGCGCTCGGCATCGTGGCGGCACTGCTGCGCCGCGAGCGCACCGGCCAGGGCGACAGTGTCAGTGTCAGCCTCTTGGGCAGCATGATCGGCCTCTTGAGTTTTCAGGCGTCGAACTATTTTGCGGACGGCCGGCTGCCGGCGCGCACGGGCAATGATCACGGCATCGCATCGCCCTACGGGCTGTTCGAGACGGCCGACGGTCAGGTCGCGATCGCGCCCAGCAACGACGTCGTTTATCACAAGCTGCTGGACGCGTTGGAGCTGTCGGACCTGCGCACCGATCCTCGCTTTGCGACGAACGCCGATCGCATGCGCAACCGTGGCGCCATCACCGAGGCCATCCAGACGCGCACGCGCCAGCACACGAGCGCGCACTGGATCGAACGCCTGAACCGGTTCGGCGTGCCGTGCGGCCAGGTGCTGAACCTGCAGGAAGTGTTCGAGGATCCTCAGGTGCAGGACCAGCGCATGGCCATCGACGTTTCGCATGGCGACCACGGCGATGTGCGAATGCTGGGTTTCCCGATCAAGTTTGCGCAGGCCGAAGCCCGACCCGTGCAAGCCGCGCCCGCGCTGGGCGCCGATACTCGCGATGTGCTGCTGCGATTCGGATTCGCGCAGGAGGACATCCGCGGGTTGCAGGAACGCGGCGTCATCTGAACACGCCGCGGCAGGACCACCAAGGCGACGCAGCCTGCCCATAAAGCAATAACGACGGAGACAAACGACATGCTACGCAACCTTCTGCTTTCAGCTTGCGTGCTGGGCGTCGCGGCAGGCGCACACGCCCAGGAGTCCTACCCGAATCAACCCATCCGCATCATCGTGCCGTTCACGCCGGGCGGCGGTACGGACTTCCTGTCCCGCACGGTGAGCGCTAAGCTGGGCGAGACGACCAAATGGAACGTGGTGGCCGAGAACCGGCCGGGCGCCGGCGGCACCATCGGCATCGGCGCGGCCGCGCGCGCCAAGCCGGACGGCTATGAGATCGTCATGGGGCAGGTCGACAACCTGGCGGTGGCGCCCTCCATCTACAGCAAGCTTTCCTACGACCCCATCAAGGACTTTGCGCCGATTGGCATCGTGGGCGAAGCACCCCTGGTCATCGTGGCCGGCAAATCCAGTCCCTACCAGACCTTGCAGGCGCTGATCGAAGCGGCCCGCAAGGCGCCCGGTGCAGTCAACTACGGGTCGCCGGGCGCCGGCACCATCACGCACCTGGCTGCCGAACTGCTCCAGCAGCGCGCGGACGTCAAGCTGGTCCACGTGCCGTACAAGGGGTCGGGGCCCGCCATGGCCGACCTGCTGGGCGGTCAGGTGCCGGTGATCTTCACGTCCATCCCGTCAGCAGCGCCGCAGCTCAAGGCCGGAAGCGCGGTCGCGCTGGCCGTCACCTCGCCGCAGCGCAGTCCGGCTCTGCCCGACGTGCCGACCGTGGCGGAACTGGGTTATCCGGGTTTTGACGTAAGGGTCTGGTATGGGTTGCTGGCGCCGGCGAAGACGCCCAAGCCCATCATCCAGACGCTGAACACGGAGCTCAACAAGGTGCTCGCGTTGCCGGCGATGCAGGAGGCCCTGGCGGCCCAAGGCGCGCAGGCCATGCCCACGACGCCCGAGCAGTTCGCGGCGACCATCAAGCAAGACTTCCAGAAGTGGAAGCCTGTGATCGAGGGCGCGAAGGTGAAGTTGGACTGAGGGGCAAAGGTGAAGTTGGACTGACGGTATCGCCGGCTTTACGCCGGCGATCCGTATGCGCGCAATACCGTGCGCGCTACGTCTTGGGCGTGTCGTACGACGTATCCAACACGTCGTCTTCCGGCGTGATGACGCCCGGTTCGCCGGGTTCCGCAATGGCGCGGCCACGCCGCGGCATGCCTGCGACGACGTTGCTTTCCTCGGGCATGGGCAAGGTCTCAGTGCCCTTGCGCGGGTCTGTCGGGATCTTGGTTTCGTCCGCACCCTTGGACGCAGTGGTGGGATCAGGGGTGGTTTTCAGCATGGCGATTGCTCCGACTGCGCGCGAGGCCAGGATGGCGCCGCGCCTGGACATGGATCCATCTTAGAACCGCCGTCCCGGTGAGGCAGCGTTCTGGATGTCACGATTGCAAGGGGCTGTTGCAGGACGGCGGCCGCAAGATTTGCCACACGGCGTCCTTATAATCTCGAGCTTCGCGCCGCCGTTTCGCGCCGAACGCCCATCCTCGATACCCCACGCCCACCTTGACCGAATCCGTCGAACGCTCCGTCCATGCTGAACTCGTTGCCGTGCTGGTTGCGGTGACCAACGGCGAGCCGCGCGTGCTGACGACGGACGATGCGCGGGCGTTGCCGGCCGGGCCGTTCGAGCTGTCGCACCGGTC
This sequence comes from Achromobacter sp., assembly GCA_003454835.1. Taxonomy (GTDB): domain Bacteria; phylum Pseudomonadota; class Gammaproteobacteria; order Burkholderiales; family Burkholderiaceae_B; genus Achromobacter. The sequence continues at coordinate 11,704 of DMTA01000177.1, forward strand.
GCTGCAGGCCGGGCTGCGCGATTGGGTGGAGGCGCAGACGCATCATCCGCTGGGGTATGTCGAGCAGCTGTATACCTTTGCCGACGGCGATCGCTCCGATGAGTCCGGCGGGCGGGTCATCTCGGTCAGCTACCTGGGCCTGACGCGCGAAGCGGGTGAGACGGGCGTTGCGCAAGTCGGCTGGCAGGATTGGTATCGCTACTTTCCGTGGGAAGACCGGCGCGCGGGTACGCCGGCGCTTGTTGAGGACGTGATCGTGCCGCGGCTCACCGAATGGTGCGAGGGAAGCGCGGACGCATCGGTCCGCGCGCGCCGCCAGCAACGCGCGGCCATCACCTTCGGATTGGGTGGCGCGGCGTGGAATGAGGACATGGTGCTGCAGCGTTATGAGCTGCTGTTCGAGGCCGGGCTGGTGCCCGAGGCCGTGCGCAAAAGCGGCGAAACGGCCGCGGTGCCGGGCCAACCGATGCGCCATGACCACCGGCGCATCCTGGCCACCGGCATCGCGCGGCTGCGTGCCAAGATCAAGTACCGACCGGTGGTGTTTGAACTGATGCCCGACGAATTCACGCTGTTGCAGTTGCAGATGGCGGTCGAGGCGCTGGCGGGGCGCGGGTTGCACAAGCAGAACTTCCGCCGCTTCATCGAGCAGCAGGATCTGGTCGAAGAGACCGGCGCCATGGCGACCGGCACTGCGGGCCGGCCTGCCAAGCTGTTCCGGTTCCGGCGGGACGTGCTGCTGGAGCGGGCCATCGCGGGCAGCAAGCTTCCTGTGTCGCGCGTCGTTTGACGCTTGACAAGGCTTATACTCATATTTAGCATAAGTGGTGCGCAAATCTTGCGCGCCTTTTTTTACGCTACAAATACTCAAAATGAGCATTAAAGCCGCAAAGCCCCTCGCAGCCGATCGCCTTCCCGTTCCGCCGCTGCCGGACGTCATGCTGGAGCCGCTCGTGCGGGCGGCGTTGCTGGAGGACCTGGGCCGCGCTGGCGACCTGACCACCGACGCCATCGTGCCCGCCGACGCCACCGCCGAGACGCGACTGGTGGCGCGGCAGGAGGGCGTGCTGGCGGGATTGGATCTGGCCCGGCTGGCGTTCCGCACGATGGATCCGGGCCTGGCATTCACGGTGTCGCGCCGCGACGGCAGCGATCTGGAGCCGGGGATGGAGATCGCGCGCATCCAGGGCAATGCGCGCGCGATGCTCAGCGCGGAGCGTGTGGCGCTCAATTTTCTGTGCCATCTGAGCGGCGTGGCGACGGCCACGGCCTCGATTGCCCGGGCCATCGCGGGTTTCGGCGCGCGCGTGACGTGCACGCGCAAGACCATGCCGGGGTTGCGGGCAGTTCAGAAGTACGCGGTGCGCGTGGGCGGCGGCAGCAATCACCGCCATGGGCTGGACGACGCGGTGCTCATCAAGGACAACCATATTGCGCTGGCCGGCAGCGTGGCGACCGCCGTCGAGCGCGCGCGTGCGGGCGTGGGCCACATGGTGAAGATCGAGCTGGAAGTCGACACGCTTGAGCAGCTTGAGGTGGCGCTGTCGCTGGGCGTGGACGTGGTGCTGCTGGACAACATGAGTCTGGACGACCTGCGCCGTGCCGTCGCCATGGCGCGGGGGCGGGCGATTACGGAGGCCTCCGGCCGCATCACGCCCGAAACCGCCGCGGCGGTGGCCGCCACCGGGGTGGACCAGATTGCCGTGGGGTGGCTGACGCACAGCGCCAAGGTGCTCGACATCGGCTTGGACGCCTGAAACCTTTATCGGCCCAGATCATGAAACGCCTGCTGCTTTCGTCTCTTACGCTTCTTGTTCTATCGCTGACTGCCTGCGGCAATCCGCCCTCGGGCGAGGCGCCCGGCGATGCGTCGTATCCGTCGCATCCCATCACGATCGTGGTGACGTTTCCGCCCGGCGGCGGGACCGATCTGCTTGCACGCCGCATCGGCGCCAGTCTGCAGGAGTCGTTGGGGCAGCCGGTGGTGGTGGAGAACCGGCCGGGCGCCAGCGGCAACATCGGCGCGCGGATCGTGGCCGAGTCGCCGCCTGACGGCTACACGCTGCTGATGGTGAACAGCTCGTTTGCGATCAACCCGGGCGTCTATCGCAATCTGGGTTTTTCGCCGAAGCGGGATTTTGCGGCGGTCATCAACGTGGCTTTCGTGCCTTCGGTGTTTGTTGTGCCGGCGGCGTCGCCTTTGCGTAATCTTGATGACGTGATCGTGGCCGCCGTGCCGGACAAGCCGCTGGCATTTGCGACGTGCGGCAACGGCACACCGCAGCATCTGGCGGGCGAGATGCTGTCGCGCAAGACCGGTGCGGTGATGCAGCAGGTGCCATACAAGGGATGTGGACCGGCGCTGACCGATGTGATGGCGGGGCAGGTGGGCGTGGGAGTGGTGACGGCTTCCAGCGCGGCGCCGTTGATTGCCGCGGGCAAGCTGCGCGCGCTGGCCGTGGCCAGCCCGGAACGATTCGAGGGCCTGCCCGATGTACCCACCACCAAGGAGGCGGGCTTTCCCGGCATCATCGTGGAATCCAACTACGGCGTCATCGCGCCCACCGGCACGCCCAAGGACATCGTGGACAAGATGTCGGACGCCATCGCGAAATCGCTGGCCGACCCCGTGCTGCGGCAGAAGATGATCGACCAGGGCGCCATCCCGGTCGCGACCACGCCCGATGCCTATCGCACCTTGATGGAGGCGGAATCGAAGAAATGGGGCGAGGTCATCAAGCGCGGCAAGCTGGGACTGCAATAACGCCATGCCCGCGCGCTTTTGCCGTACGCTTATGCCGATTCCCACGACCGCCGACCGCCGCCATCGACCATGCCATCAGCAAAAGCCACGGGCCTGAGCCTGGACCTGACCGCCGACCTGCACAAATGGCGCGCCTTCCTGGCGATCGCGGAACTGGGCAGCATCACGCGGGCGGCGCTGTACCTGGACCAGGACCAGTCGGTGCTGAGCCGCCGCATCAATGCGCTTGAACGCGAGTGCAATGCGCGGCTCTTCAACCGCACCGGGCGTGGCGTGAACCTGTCCGAAGTGGGCGAACGCCTGTTCCCGCTGGTGCAGACGCTGCTGGGCGACGCCGAACGGCTGGAACTGGAACTGAACGGAGAAGCCCGGGAACCCGCCGGCGAGGTCACGCTGGGCCTGTTGCCATCGACCGCGCACCCGCTCATCCGCCGGCTGTTTTCCCGGCTGCGCCAGCAATTCCCCAAGGTGCATCTGAAGATCCTTGAAGGTTCAAGCGGCCAGATCGAGGAATGGCTGACCGACAGCCGCGTGGACATCGCCATCCTGTACCGCTACGGCGACAAATGCCCGCCCGGCGAACAGGCGCTGGCCTCCGTGGACTCGTACCTGGTCGGCGCGGCAGGCGACGCGCGCACGCAGGCCGGCGAAGTGACGTTTGATCAGCTGGACGGCCTGCCGTTCATCCTGCCCGGCGCGCCCAACGGCCTGCGCAATGCGCTGGACGGCCTGGCGCGGGCGCGCAAGATCACGATCGCGCCCCTCATCGAGGCCGACTCGCTTCCGCTGATGAAATCCATCGTGGAGCACGAGAAGATGTACACCGTGCTGCCGCTGCACGCCGTCTGGCAGGAGGTCCAGGAGGGGCGCCTGAGCATCGCCGCGCTGCGCGACCCCACGATGAGCCGCATCATCTCGATGGCGTTCTCGCGCACAAAGGGCCCCGGACGCACGGTCACGGAGGTTGCCACGCAGATCGAGGCGCTGGTGCGGGAAATCGGCGGCGAAGGCGTCTGGCACGCCAGCCCATAAAGCGTTCCGGCGTGGGAATTGACGCCGGCGCCTCTTAACGCCCGGCATGCGCGCGCCGTGGCTACTCGAAGCCGTACAGGCGCGCCGGATTGTCCACCCAGACCTTCCTGCGCAGCGCGTCGTTGTCCAGCCAGTCATGCACCAGATCGACCAGCGCATCGGCCGACGGCGCCGCCGCGCCCATGCGCACGAAAGGCCAGTCCGAGCCCCATAGCACCTGATCCGGATTGGCCGCCGTATAGGCATCGTGCAGGCCGCGCGCGTTTTCGTAGTCGGGCGCGGCGCCCACGCGGCATACCGTCAGCTTCATCCAGATCCGGCCCTCGGCCAGCAGCCCGCGCAGCATCTGAAACACCGGATCCTGATCCCCGCGCGCGGGGATCACGCTGCCCATGTGGTCGATCACCAGCGGCAGGTCCAGCTGCGCCAGCGCGGGCAGATGACGCAAATAGGTGTCGCACGGCGCCCAGAGTTGCGCGTGCAGGCCGAACTGCTTCATGCGCGGCGCAAGCGCGGCAACCTGGTCAAAGCCCACGCTGCCGGGAAACAGGTTGCCGGCGGGATCGCGCGCCTCGACAAAGCGCAGGCCGCGCACGCCGCCTTCATACAGGGCCTGCAACTGCGCGTCGGTAACGCCCGGGTCCGCGACGGCAATGCCCCGCAGCCGCCCCCCGCCTTGCGCGACGGCATCCAGCAACGCGTCCGGGTTTGTGCCGTAGGGCGCCGGTTGCACCAGCACGCCCCGCGCCG
>DMTA01000265.1 GCA_003454835.1 Achromobacter sp.
GCCGAAGCACCGGCGGCGTCAACAGACGCGGCGTCCGTCGGGGCGCTCCCGGCCGCAACAACCGCCCCAGCCGCAGCACAGGCGCAAGACGTGGACGACTTGGCTCACCGCGTCCGCGCGCTGCTGACTGAGCGACAGCACGCCGAAGCCGAGCGTCTGCTGCGCGAGAACATGGACCCACGGGGCGCGCCCGCCGCACTATGGCGGCTTCTCGGCCTGACGGTGAAAAATCAAGGGCGCGTCCAGGAAGCCGCCGACATTCAGACCATGCTCGCGACAGCCATGCCCGGCAACCTGTCCGCCCGATTCGACCTGGCCGAAACACTCTTGCTGCAAGGAAATTTCGAGCGCGGCTGGCCGGAATACCGTTGGCGCTACAGCCTTTCCCATACCGCCGCCATGGACCGCAAGGTGCAGCGGCCGCGCTGGGACGGCAGCCGCATCGCGGGTCAGACGCTGCTCATTCATGACGAGCAGGGATACGGCGACACACTGCAATTCATGCGCCTGATCGACGCAGCCCGGACCCGCAGCGGCGCGCGCGTGGTGCTGGAAGTCCATGCCGAACTGCTGCCCTTCGCCCGGCGCCTTGTCGGCCCGGACGCCTTCCGGCGCGGCCAGATCCCCCCGCCATTCGACCAGCACTGCGAGCTGATGTCCCTGCCCATGGCGATCGGCCTGCGCATGACCGACCTGCCGGGCCAGGTCGGCTACCTGTCGGCCGACGCGGATCGCGTGGAGAAATGGCGCAAGCGGCTGGCCGGTTTGCCGCGCCCCTGGGTGGCGCTGGCCTGGGCAGGCAGACCCACGCATTCCAACGATGCCAACCGGTCTCTTGCCTTGGCGGACTTGGCGCCGCTGGCCTTGCCCGGGATCACGTATCTCGCCATTCAGAAAGGGCCGGCCGCGGCCCAGGCTGCCGATGCGCCGCCCGGCATGAATCTCGTGCCGCTGGACGCAGAGATCGCTGATTTCGACGATACGGCTGCCATCCTGTCCCTGGCCGACCTGCTCATCTCCGTGGACTCCTCTCCAGTGCATCTGGCGGGCGGTCTCAATCGCCCCGCCTGGGTGATGCTGCCCTTCCTGCCCGACTGGCGCTGGTTGCTGCACCGGTCCGACACACCTTGGTATCCGTCGCTGCGCCTGTTCCGCCAGCCCGCTCCGGGCGATTGGAAGACGGTCCTGCACGACGTCGGGCAGGCGCTGGCCAGGCGCTTTCCGGGGTCTGAGGCCTGACCAGCAGGGGTCAGTCGCTGGCCGGGCCGGCGCGCCGACCGCGCCAAGCGGAATTTAGGCCTGTATTTCGCCCTTATTGCGCGATTTAAAGATGTGCCTTCGCCGGTAATGTGCGGGGTGAGATCGTGCGCCCACAGAACGGCCGCCAGTCCGACTCCATACCCTGGCGCCTACCGCGTGGATTCCCCTGCTTCTCCGGTTGCCGCCTGATATCCCATGACATCGCCCCAGCCGGGAGCTTGCCTTGAAGCTAAGACACCATAAAAAGCGTAGCAACACCGTTTCCGTAGCATCCGCGCGGGCCCGCTCGACGGCAGCCATTGTCCGGTCGACGCAACTTCTGTCGGGTGTTTCTCTCGTGGCCGCCAGCCTGCTTCCCGGCATGGCCCATGCCGCGCCGTGCGTCGCGCTCAACTACGGGGGCAACTCGACCGTCACAGGCGCCGTCAATTGCATCGATTGGACGCTAGGCAACATTACGATCACCGGCAATGGAAGCCTTTCCGGCGAAAACATCGGTTTGCACGCCGCCATCCCCGCCCCTGGCTCCTTACTGGCGAACTCCGGCACCATCGTTGGCTCACTGGCGGGCCTGCAGAACGACGGCGTTCTGAGTCAGGTGCAAACCAATGGCTTGATCTGGTCCACCGGAACCGGCGTCACCGTGGCCGGTATCCTGAATACAGGGTCCGGAAGCATCACCAGCTTGGTCAACAATACGGGCGGCTCCATCGCCGGCTCACGAGCCGGTATTTTCAATGAAGGCAGCATCGCCACGATCAGCAATGCCGGGATGATCAACAGCAACAGTTCCTCCGGCGGGACGGTTGCAGCCATCTGGAACGATGGCGGAACGATCACCAACCTGACCAACACCGGCACCTTGCAAAGCGCCAACATCGGCGGTGTCCTCCAGGGATTCGGAGTGGCCACCGAAAACGGGACCATCCAAACGTTGGCAAACAGCGGGACCATTGCCGGCATGGTGGGCGTGCTGGTGCAGGAAGGCGGCCGGGTGGGCGCGCTGACCAATTCGGGGACCATCTCGGGCGACAGCGCAGGCATCTCCCTGGAGGCCAGCACGGCCGGCACCATCACCAATACGGGCCTGATCGTGGGTGCCCCCGGCGGTGCCATGGGCGGGACGATCGGTACCGGCATCTACCTTTCCCGCGGTAGCAACGTGGGCCTGCTCGCCAACAGCGGCACCATCACCGGCGGGGGTGCGGCGATCCAGCTCGATAGCGACAGCAGGATCAGCACGATCACCAACAGCGGTCTCATCGCGGGCGACCTGACCTCCGCCGGCACCATCTCCCTCGGCATCTCAGGCGGCAGGGGCAACGTCGTTGGCACCCTCACCGGCGCGAGCGGCGGCCTGGGCGTGGCCGACAAAGGCGTCATCACGGTGACGGGTGCGGACCTGTTTTTCTCGGGCGGCAACCTGTTGCTGAACGATGACATCGCTGCGGTGGGCCGTTCCGTCACCAACTACGGCGCGACCCTTCAGATCAACAATCCCATCACCGTCACGGGCAACTACTCGCAAACCGGCGGTGGACTGGCCTTCAATGTCGTCGACACCAGCAGCTACGGCTACCTGGATGTGAACGGCTCGGCAGCCATCAGCGGCGCCGCGATCAGCCTGGGCGGCACCGGGTTGGCGTTCGGTCAAACCTATACCGTCGTGCGTCCGACTGGCTCCAGCACCTACGCCAACAACACGGCCTTCGTCTCCGTCAACAATGGCCTGCTCGCACGTCTGAGCAATGTGAACGGCGCGCTGACCGTGACGCTCCTTCCCGACCCCAGCACCCACTACTGGGACGGCGCCAACACCGTGCCGGACGGCACAATTGCCGGCGGCTCCGGCACCTGGACGGCGAACGGCACAAACTGGACCACGACCGACGGCGCCACCAACTACCAGCTCGACCAGACCTATGTGCGCCCCGTGTTCGGCGGGACGGCAGGCACGGTGACGGTCGATGGCAGCCAAGGTGCAATCGCGGTAACCGGCATGCAGTTCTCCGCCGATGGCTACCACGTCACCGGCGACGACATCGGGCTGGCGGCGGCCTCCTCGGCCATTGAAGTCGATGGCAATGCCACCGCCATCATCGATTCCAAACTGACCGGGACCGGCGCGCTGGCCAAGACCGGCAGCGGCATGCTGATCCTGAACGGCGTGAACACCTACTCGGGCGGCACCTCGGTGTCGGCGGGCACGCTGGAAATCGGCGATGCCGCCCATCCCACCGCCAGCATCCTGGGTGACGTTGCCGTCGGCAGCGCCGGCACGCTGCGCGGACACGGTTCGATCGGCGGCAACGTGACCAACGACGGCATCGTGCGTCCCGGCGGCTCCATCGGCACGCTGACGGTCCTGGGCAACTACACGCAGTCCCCCACCGGCACGCTGTTCATCGACGTCAGCCCCACCGCCGCTTCGCAACTGAAGGTGGGCGGAACTGCAACCCTGGCCGGCGCGCTGAACGTGCTGTACGGCCCCGGCACCTACAGCGCGTCGTCCTACCGCATCGTCGACGCGGCAAGCGTCACCGGCCGGTTCGCTTCCGTCACGAGCAACGCGCCGGCAGAACTGGCGCAGAGCGTGCAGAACCTGGCCGACGGCAGCACCCTCACGCTGGCCGCCAGCCCCGCTGACGGCGGCGGGCCGGTCATCGTCGCCCCCACCAACGCCACGATCTTCGGCGCCGTCGCCTCGGCCGCCATCCGCGAAGGCCAACGTGTGAACGACACGCTGCTTGCGCGACTGGGGCAGGACTGCGCCGACGCTGCGACAGACGCCAATTGCGCGCGCCCGGGCCGCCAGGCGTGGGCCCAGATCGTCTCCAATAGCGTGAACGTGCGAGGCAACGATGACGCTCCCAGCTACAAGGATCGCCATTACGGCTTTCTGGCCGGCCTGGATCAACAGGTTGGCGCGTGGACGGTGGGCGTCGCGGGCGGCTACAGCCACGTCGATGTGACCGAAGACGCGGCAACCGGCAAGATCGACACTCTGCGCATCGCGGGCTACGGCAGCCGCCGCGTGGGCGCGGTCAATGTCGCCGCGACGGTCGGCGCCGCCTACGACTTCCTCCAGACGCGCCGGTCCTTCCCCGGCCCGGGCAAGGCCCGGGGCGACTCGGACGGACAGGAGATCACTGCCGGCCTGCAAGCCAGCCTGCCGCTGGCGGCGGGTCCCGTCACGATCACGCCGCGCCTCGGCCTGCGCTATCAGTACCTGCACACCGAACGCTTCAGCGAAACTGGCCCGACCAGCCAGAACCTGGATGTCGGCGCTCAGGACTTCAACAGCTTGCAGCCCTACGCGCAACTCAGCGTGGGCCTCCCCTTCAGCATGAAGTCGGACAAGCCTGCCGTCGTTGAGGCCCGCGTCGGTTATGCCTACGAAACCCTCGACACCAACCGCGAATACCGCGCAACGGCGGGCGACGGCACCGGCTTCACGCTGCCCGGCGTGGCGCCTTCGCGCGGCATGTTCTCGGCGGGCCTGGGTCTGACGCTGCCCGTCAGCAAGGCAATGGATCTGACCGCCAGCTACGACCGCCTGTTCGACACCGGCAACGTGTCGGGGCAGACGTTCCAGTTGCAGGCGACGTACCGGTTCTAAAGCGCGGCAGGATTCGAGCACTCAGCCGCCACGGTAAGCAACAAGGCCCACGCGATTGCGTGGGCCTTTTTTTTGACCTCAGGCAGGCGACTGCTTTGCCGTGCGCCGGTTCCGCCGGCGATACCACCAGGTCAGCCCCCCCCACACCAGCGCCCACGCGCCCAGAATAGCGGCATAGAACGGCCAGAAAATAAAGGCGGAAACATCGTCCCAGCCCGCCGCCGTCCGCTTCAATCCTATGGGCGCGCTGATCTCCAGTTCGATCTGCTCGCCCTGAAGCGCCGGCCCGACCTCTTGCACGGTAAAGGTCAGATTCGACGTTCCCTTCGCCAGCATTGGAAAGCCCTGCGCGGTCTCAAGCAGCGCGCCGTCGGCATGGCTTTCGGGCCAGAGCTTGCGGTAGAAATGCGTGGCGCTGGCCGCACTGAGCGGCGCCGCAGCCAGCACGACGTCCAGCCCCTTGCCATCGCGCACACGAATCCGAACCGGCTCTCCCGGATTGACGTAGCGGGGCGTCGCATCCGGCGCACCCACACGCGTCGTCGACTCCCCCAATTCGGGACGCGCACGGCCCATCGGACCACCGAATCGCGCCTCCATCCACAACGGCGCTTCGCGGATACGGTAAACCTCGGCGCGCGCCGTCTGGCCGGACGTCAGCGCGATGGGCGTCAGCGTCGCGTCGGCGGACGGCAGGTATCGGGCCATGCCCACCGCAAACCACACCATCACGGCGAGCCAAAGCACCCAGCCGACCGTCAACGACATCTTGAAGAACGTGCGCCACATATCGAGTCTTCCCGGATTTGCGAGCGTCACAGCGTACCCGATTTAACGCGGGAAGTTTGACGCGCAATGGCAAGCGGTATGCAGACCGCACCGCGCTACGTAGCGGTGAATCCAAGAATTGTTTCCTTTATTTCCGAACGGCAAGCTTCGGTCCTAACCGCCGCAAATATAATTTCCAAGACTCAAAATTCAGCGGAGGTTTGCCATGCGCCATGCAGAAGCCGGTCGTCGTTTCACCCCCCCGTTGCGGCGCGTCGCGCCATGGTTGGCCTTGGGGCTGTTGGGTTTGACGTTGTATGGCTGTGCCGCTACGACGCCACCCAAAGGCGTGACGCCCGTCGGTTCCTTCGACGTGCATCGCTATGAAGGACGCTGGTTCGAGATCGCGCGTCTGGATCACCGTTTTGAACGCGGCATGACGGACGTCACCGCCAACTACACGCTGCGCGATGACGGCAGCGTGCGCGTCGTCAATCGCGGATTCGACCCGGCCAAGGGTCCGCGCGGCGATTGGCGGTCGGCCGAGGGGCGCGCCCGGTTTACGGGCGACCCGTCGGTGGCATCGCTGAAGGTGTCGTTCTTCGGCCCCTTCTATGGCGGCTACCATGTGGCCGCATTGGATCCGGATTATCGCTGGGCTCTGGTGGTGGGCCCCGATCGCAGCTACGCCTGGATTCTTGCGCGCGACAAGACCCTGGATCCGCAGACGCGCGACGACATCCTGGGCCGCGCCAGGGCACTGGGCCTGGACACGGACGCGTTCATCTGGGTCAGCCAGGATCGCGAACAACCGCCGCTGGAACCGGCTTCCTGACGCGACGCGGCGCGCCATGACATCCAAAGGCGCTGGCGCGTGCACCCTGCGCCTGATTCTCGGCGACCAACTGAACCCGCTGCACAGCTGGTTCGCCCGGACCGACCCGGACGTGGTGTATGTGCTGATGGAAGTGCGTCAGGAGACGGACTACGTGTTGCACCACGCGCAAAAAATCCTGGCGATCTTTGCCGCCATGCGCGACTTCGCGCGCCATCTGCGCGAGGCGGGACATCGCGTCAGGTATGTCGCGATCGACAATCCCAGCAACCGGCAAGACATCACGCAGAACCTGACCGCGCTGATGGCGCACTACGGCGCCCGCGAACTGGGCTACCAGCAACCCGATGAATGGCGGGTCAGCCAAGTCCTTGCCGCCTGGAGTGCGACGCAAGCATTCCGTGTGCAGCAGGCCGACAGCGAGCATTTCCATACGACGCGTGATGAAGTGGCCACGTTCTTCGGCCCCCGCAAGAGCTGGCTCATGGAGACGTTCTACCGCCATATGCGCCGGCGTCACGGTGTATTGATGGATGCATCTGGCGAGCCGGTGGGCGGGCGATGGAACTTTGATCACGACAACCGCAAGCCCTGGCCCGGCACCCCGCCGCTGCCGCCCGACATCCGGCCGATGCATGACCATCGCGCGTTGTGGGAAACGGTGCGGCAGGCAGGCGTGCAAAGCTTTGGAAATCCGCAGGCCGACCAGTTCCGCTGGCCGTTGAATCGCGCGCAGGCGCTGGAATGGCTGGATCATTTCATCCAGCACACGCTGCCCAACTTCGGCGCCTACGAAGACGCCATGAGCGCGGGCAATCCACGCCTGTTTCATTCGCAGTTGTCGTTCGCCTTGAACACCAAGATGCTGCACCCCGGCGAGCTGGTGCGTCAGGCGCAGGCCGCCTACGAAACGGGACACGCTCCCCTGGCGGCCGTTGAAGGCTTCATCCGGCAGATTCTGGGGTGGCGCGAGTATGTCCGTGGCGTGTATTGGGCGCACATGCCGGGGTACGAGACGCGCAACGCGTTGGGGCACACCCGCCCGCTGCCCGCGTGGTTCTGGACCGGGCAGACCCGCATGCGCTGCATGCGAGACGCCATCGGCAATTCGCTTGAGAACGCCTACGCACACCATATCCAGCGCCTGATGGTCATCGGCAACTTCGCGCTGTTGGCCGGCCTGGACCCTGTCGAGGTGCACCGTTGGTATCTGGGCGTCTACATCGACGCGTTCGAATGGGTCGAACTGCCCAACACGGTGGGAATGAGCCAGTTTGCCGACGGGGGCTTGCTGGGCACCAAACCCTATGTCAGCAGCGCCTCCTACATCGACCGGATGAGCGATTACTGTCACGCGTGTCCGTACGACAAGAAGCAGAAGACGGGCGAGCGCGCCTGTCCGTTCAACGCGCTGTACTGGGATTTTTTTGCTCGCCACAAATCGCAGCTTCAGGACAACCGGCGCCTTGCCATGGTGTACCGGCGATGGCAGGACCTTCCCGAGGAAGCGCAAGCCGCGTTGCGCGAGCAGGCGGCGCTGACGTTGACGCGCCTGGACAAGCTTTAAGAGATGCCCGGCGCAAGACCGCGCATCATTCGGGTCGCGTTCATGCTGCGTTAAGGTCGGGCCGCTAAGCTTGCGGCCCAAGACCCTATTGCAAAACAACCTCATGACAATCAAGAACACCGAAACACGGTTTGGCGGCCTCGTCATCGCGCTGCACTGGCTCATGCTCATCGTGCTGGTTCTGGTCTATGCCTGTATGGAGTTGCGCGGCCTGGCCACGAAAGGCACCGATCTCTACAACAACGTCAAGGCGCTGCATTTCTCGCTGGGGCTGTGCGTGATCGGCCTGGTTGCCTTGCGGCTGGCCATCCGCGTGGCCGCAGGCGCCGCGCCTGCCGTCCGGCCGCCGATGCCGACTTGGCAGGAGGTGCTTGCCCGGTTGATGCACTACGCGCTGTATGCCTTCATGATCGCCACGCCGATTCTCGGATGGCTGACGCTGAGCGCAAGCGGAAAGGCCATTCCGTTCTTTGGCCTTGAGGTGCCCGCCTTGGTGGGCGCGGA
>DMTA01000198.1 GCA_003454835.1 Achromobacter sp.
ATCAACCTGGTGGGCGAGCTGGTCATCACGCAAGCCATGCTGGCGCAAACCGCCTCCACGCTGGATCCGGTGCTGCACGACCGCCTGCTGAACGGCATGGAGCAGCTCGAGCGCAATGCGCGCGATCTGCAGGAAGCCGTCATGTCGATCCGCATGATGCCGATGGATTACGTGTTCAGCCGCTTCCCGCGTCTGGTGCGCGATATCGCCGGCAAGATGGGCAAGCAGATCGAACTGCAAACCTACGGCCGCGCCACCGAGCTGGACAAGAGCCTGATCGAACGCATCATCGACCCGCTGACCCACTTGGTGCGCAACAGTCTGGATCACGGCATCGAAACGCCCGAAAAGCGTATCGCCGCCGGCAAGGATCCGGTTGGCCAACTGGTGCTGTCCGCGCAGCACAACGGCGGCAACATCGTCATCGAAGTCAGCGACGACGGTGGTGGCCTGAGCCGCGAAAAGATTCTGAAGAAGGCCATGGCGCAAGGCCTGGCTGTCAACGAAAACTCGCCCGACGACGAGATCTGGCAGCTGATTTTCGCGCCCGGTTTCTCGACCGCCGAAAAGGTCACGGACATTTCCGGCCGCGGCGTCGGCATGGACGTGGTGCGCCGGAACATCCAGGACATGGGCGGCCACGTGCAGCTGTCGTGCGAGCCGGGCCACGGCACCACGACCCGCATCGTGCTGCCGCTGACCCTGGCCATTCTGGATGGCATGTCGGTGCGCGTCGGTGAAGAAACCTTCATCCTGCCGCTGAACCACGTCACCGAATCGCTGCAGCCCACCAACGACCAGATCTACTCGGTTGCCGGCAACGAGCGCGTCATGCACGTGCGTGGCGAATACCTGCCGCTGGTCGAGATGCACCGCGTGTTCTCGGTGGGCGAGGCCCAGACCGACCCCACGCAGGCGATCGCCGTCATCATGCAGGCCGAGGACCGGCGCTTTGCGCTGCTGGTCGATCACCTGATCGGACAGCATCAGGTCGTGGTGAAGAATCTGGAATCGAACTACCGCAAGGTCCCGGGCATTTCCGCCGCCACCATTCTTGGCGATGGCAGCGTGGCCCTGATTGTCGACGTATTTGCGCTCGCGCGCGCCAACCGGGAGCGCTGGTCGCAGCCCGAAGCCGTTCTGAATTGATGGAGCACTAAAAAATCATGGCAGCCAAACCGCAAGCGCAAGCCGCGCGCAATGAAGATGTCGGCAGCGAGTTCCTGGTCTTCACGCTGGGCGACGAGGAATACGGGATCGACATCCTGAAGGTGCAGGAAATCCGCGGCTACGACGCCGACACGGTGACCCGCATCGCGAACGTCCCGCCGTTCATCAAGGGCGTGACGAACCTGCGCGGCATCATCGTGCCGATCGTCGACCTGCGCATCAAGTTCAACCTGGGCCGTGTCGACTACAACGAGCAGACCGTCGTCATCATCCTCAACCTCGACCGCCGCGTTGTCGGCATCGTGGTGGACGGCGTGTCGGACGTGCTGATGCTCAACTCGGGCCAGGTTCGTCCGGCTCCCGAGTTCGGCGCCACGCTGTCGACCGAGTACCTGACGGGCCTGGGCACCGTGGACGAGCGCATGCTGATCCTGGTGGACATTGAAAAGCTGATGACCAGTGACGAAATGGCGCTGGTGGAGAAGGTCGCCTCCTGATCGGAGTCTGGCCGGAATGCGGGGTAAAGGCGCCATATTGATAGCGATGTGGCGCTTTCCTTTAACGATTGCAGTCAAGGGATGGTTCTTGTGATGCGCAAGTTTTTCGCGAACATGACGATACGCAGCAGCCTGTTGTGGGTGCTGGCGTTCTTCTCATTCATGTTGGTGATTGGTGCCGCGCTGGGCGTGTTGTCGTTGCGCATCAGCAATGGGACGCTGGCCGAGATCAAGCAATCGCAGGAATTGAACGACGCCGTCAACCGCGTCGTGCTGAGCCACAAGGACACGCTGAACGGCCTGGCCCGTGCCGCGACCCTGAACTATGCGGACATCGTGCGCAGCGTGGGTCAGCCGACCCTGCTGGCGCAAGGTCTGTCCAGCGAGGCCGCCGGCCTGCTGGAACGTGCCAAGGCTTCGCTGAACAAGGGCCAGGCCGAGTTCGATTTCTTCAAGACCCTGCCACGGCCGGCCGAAGCCGCCGAGGCCCTGAAGGAAATCGACGACTCCTATGCGGCGCTGGTGCAGCAGGGCGTCGCACCGTTGGTCGCCGCGCTGGAAAAGGCCGACATGCCGGCCTATCAGACGCAGATCCAGAAGGTGCAGGATGCGCTGGAAGGCCGCTTTGCGCGCGCCGTCGAAGGCTTTGACTTCTGGCGCGCCAGCAAGATGACCGACGCGTTCGAAGTGGCGCAGGTGCGCTACCAGTTTGTGCTCATGGCCGTCAGCGCCGGCGGCATCATCGCCGCGCTGCTGGTGTTTGCCACTTACGTCTTCCTGCGCCGCCGCGTGCTTCAGCCGCTGAAGGACGCCGGTCACCATTTCGACCGCATCGCCGGCGGCGACCTGACGGCGCGCGTCGAAGCCAGCAACACCAATGAAATCGGCCAGCTTTTCGCGGCGCTCAAGCGTATGCAGGAAAGCCTGACCCGCACGGTGGCCTCGGTGCGCCGCGGCGTGGACGAGATCAATGTCGGTTCGCACGAAATCGCGGCCGGCAACACGGACCTGTCCAGCCGCACGGAGCAGCAGGCCGCTTCGCTGGAAGAGACCGCCGCCTCGATGGAAGAGCTTGCCTCGACCGTGAAGCAGAATGCGGACAACGCGCGTCAGGCCAATCAACTGGCCGCCAGCGCGTCGGATGTGGCCGAGCGCGGTGGTGCGGCGGTGTCGGAAGTGGTGCACACCATGGAAGGCATTTCGGCCAGCTCGCGCAAGATCTCGGAAATTGTCTCCGTCATCGACGGCATTGCGTTCCAGACCAACATCCTGGCGCTGAACGCGGCGGTGGAAGCCGCGCGTGCCGGCGAGCAGGGCAAGGGCTTTGCAGTCGTGGCGGGCGAAGTGCGCTCGCTGGCGCAACGCAGCGCGCAGGCCGCCAAGGAAATCAAGGGCCTGATCGAGGACTCCGTGACCAAGGTGGGCGCGGGATCGCAGCAGGTCGAACGCGCCGGCTCCACGATGCAGGAAATCGTGGCCTCGGTGAAGCGCGTGACGGACATCATGGGCGAGATTTCGGCAGCGTCCGAAGAGCAGTCCAGCGGCATCGACCAGGTGAACCGCGCCGTGTCGCAGATGGACGAAGTGACGCAGCAGAACGCGGCGTTGGTGGAACAAGCCGCGGCCGCCGCCGGATCGCTGCAGGAACAGGCGCAGCGCCTGGCCGAAGCGGTGGCCGTGTTCAAGATCAATACGGGCGAGGTCATCGAAGTGCCGGCGCATCGGCTCTCATCGGTGCACGCCACCTATGACGACGCCCGCCTGCACGCGCCCGATGCGCCTGCTCTGGGACGCTGAGGATACGCGTGGCAACTTCGGCGAATACGGCCCCGTCCATTTCGGTGGACCGCCAGTTTGATTTCCGTGACGCGGACTTTTCCCGCGTCCGCAAGATGATCCACGCGCGCGCCGGCATTTCGCTGGGCACGCACAAGCGTGAAATGGTCTACAGCCGCCTCGCGCGCCGCCTGCGGGCGTTGGGCGGGCAGGATTTCGGCAGTTATCTGGACAGCCTGGAAAACGAGCCCGACGCCGCAGAGTGGGAAGACTTCATCAACGCGCTCACGACGAACCTGACTGCGTTCTTCCGTGAATCGCATCACTTTCCGATCCTGGCGGACTTCGCAAAGAAGCGCGGGGGACCCGTTTCGGTGTGGTGCTGTGCCGCCTCGACGGGCGAAGAGCCGTACTCGATCGCCATCACGCTGACCGAGGCCCTGGGCCCGCGGGCCGCCGGCTCGACCGTCCTGGCGACGGACATCGACACCAGCGTGCTGAACCGTGCGCGCACGGGCGTTTATCCGAATGAGCGCGTCGCGAAAATGGAAGACGAGCGCCTGCGCCGCTTCTTCCTGAAGGGACGCGGCTCGAATGAGGGGCATGTGCGGGTCCGGCCCGAGATCGCCGACATGGTGCGCTACGAGACGCTGAACCTCCTGTCGCCCTCGTGGGGGATCACCGAGAAGTTCGACGTGATTTTCTGCCGCAACATCATGATCTATTTCGACAAGCCGACGCAGGCCAAGATCCTGGAGCGGTTCGTGCCGCTCATGAAGCCGGGCGGCCTGCTGTTTGCCGGTCACTCCGAGAACTTCACGTACATCAGCCGGGATTTCCGTCTGCGCGGGCAGACAGTCTACGAATGCGCAAATAAGGCCTGACAGGGCCAGGGCAGCAAACAAGATGAAGAAAATTAGCGTTTTGTGTGTGGATGACTCCGCGCTTGTGCGCGGTTTGATGACCGAGATCATCAATAGCCAGCCGGATATGGAAGTGGTTGCGACCGCGCCCGATCCGCTGGTTGCGCGCGACCTGATCAAGCGTCACAACCCCGATGTGCTGACGCTGGATGTGGAAATGCCCCGCATGGACGGGCTCGATTTCCTGGAAAAGCTGATGCGCCTGCGCCCCATGCCGGTGGTGATGGTGTCGTCGCTGACCGAGCGCGGCGGTGAAATCACGCTGCGCGCGCTGGAACTGGG
>DMTA01000109.1:0-372 GCA_003454835.1 Achromobacter sp.
CCAGGCCGGGAAAAAGCTGCTGATCGTGGCCGATTACGATTGCGACGGCGCCACCGCCTGCGCCGTCGGCCTGCGCGCGCTGTCGGCCATGGGCGCGGATGTCGACTTCCTGGTGCCCAACCGGTTCGAGACGGGCTACGGCCTGTCCCCCGCCGTCGTGGAACTGGCCTGCCGTCACCGCGCGGGCAAGCCCGACATCATCATCACGGTCGATAACGGCATCGCCAGCGTGGACGGCGTGGCCGCGGCCAATGACGCCGGCATCGGCGTGGTCATCACCGACCACCACCTGCCGGGCGACACCCTGCCGGACGCGCTGGCCATCGTGAACCCCAACCAGCCCGGCTGCGGCTTTCCGTCCAAGAACCTGGC
>DMTA01000109.1:521-3830 GCA_003454835.1 Achromobacter sp.
TGCGCGCCGAACTGCGCCGCCGTGGCGTTTACGCTCCGGATGGCGGACCGCGCCTGGACGCCTTGTCCGATCTGGTCGCGCTGGGCACGGTAGCCGACGTGGTCAAGCTGGACGCCAACAACCGCCTGCTGGTCACGCAGGGCCTGCAGCGCATGCGCAGCGGCCGCCTGCAGCCCGGCCTGCGCGCGCTCTTCGCCGTCGCCGGCCGCGAACCGCGCAGCGCCAATGGCTTCGATCTGGGCTTCGCGCTGGGGCCGCGCATCAACGCCGCCGGACGGCTGGCCGACATGAGCCTGGGCATCGCCTGCCTGACCACGGACGACGAGGCGCAGGCCCTGGAAATGGCGCGCGAACTGGACAACATCAACCGCGAACGCCGCACGATCGAAGCCGAGATGCGCGAGCAGGCGCTGGCCGCAATGGAGGCGCCCGACGCCGCCTCGGGCGCCACCGTCTGCGTGTTCGACCCGGGCTGGCACCAGGGCGTCGTGGGGCTGGTCGCCTCGCGCCTGAAGGAAAAATTCTGGCGCCCCACCCTGGCCTTCGCACCGGCCGGCGACGATGAAATCCGCGGCTCGGGCCGTTCAATCCCCGACGTGCACCTGCGCGACGCGCTGGACCTCGTATCCAAGCGCCACCCCAACCTGATCCGCAAGTTCGGCGGCCACGCCATGGCGGCCGGCCTGACGCTGGGCAAGGCGGATTTCCCCGCCTTCGCCCCCGCGTTCGATGCCGCGGTGCGCGAGCTGACCGGCCGCGACACCTTCGAGCCCGTCATCGAAACCGACGGCTCGCTGGAAACCGGGTACGCCAACGCCGACGTGGCCGGCATGCTGCAGCAGCAGGTCTGGGGCGCGGGCTTTGCCGCCCCCCTGTTCCTGGACGAATTCGTCGTGCGCAACCAGCGGCTGGTCGGCGAAAAGCACCTGAAGCTGTCCCTGGAACGCGGCCACCAACGCTTCGACGCCATCTGGTTCGGCCACGACCAATCCCTGCCAGAACACATCCAGGCGGCGTACCGCCTGGAACAGAACGTGTGGAATGGGATGGTGTCGGTGCAGCTGGTGCTCGAACACGCCGGATAATGCGCGACGGTGTCTGACGCCCATCAGACACCGTCCACCAGCAACGTTACTTATTCACCAGCTTCGCCGGCTGCGCCAGCGCCACCAGCGCGCCCACCACCAGGCAGCCGGCCAGCATGTACAGCCCGGTATTCGTGGTCCCGGTCAGGTCCTTCAGCCAGCCAACCAGATACGGGCTGACGAAGCCGGCCAGGTTCCCCACCGAATTGATCAGCGCAATCCCCGCGGCGGCGGCCGTGCCGCCCAGGAGCGCCGTCGGCAGGCTCCAGAACAGCGGCAGCACCGTGCAGATGCCGATGTTGGCCACCGTCAGCGCCAGAATCGCCAGCGCCGTATTGCCGCTCCACACCGCCGACAGGAACAGCCCCACCGCGCCAAACAGCGCGGGCAGCGCCACGTGCCAGCGGCGCTCGCGCTGCCGGTCGGAATTGCGCGAGATCAGGATCATGCCGATCACGGCGAATAGATTCGGCACCGCCGTCAACAGACCGATCGCCAGCGGGCTCTGCACGCCGGTGTTCTTGATGAGGCTAGGCATCCAGAAGCCCACCCCGTACAGGCCCATCACGAACGAAAAATAAATCAGCGCCATCGCCCACACGCGCGGCTTGGTCAATGCGGCGCGGATCGGCGGATCCTCCTTCTGCTGTTCCTCGGCCGCGATATTGCGGATCAGCACGGCCTTTTCGTTGGCCGTCAGCCACTTGGCCTTGTTGACGCGGTCGTCCAGATAGATCAGCACCAGCACGCCGATCACCACCGACGGAATCCCCTCCAGCAGGAACAGCCATTGCCAGCCCGACAGGCCGTGGTCGCCGTGGAAGGTGGCCATGATCCACCCCGAGATCGGTCCGCCGATCAGCCCGGACATGGGCACCGCGGTCATGAAGAACGTCGTGATGCGTCCGCGCCGGGCGGCCGGATACCAATAGGTCAGGTACAGGATGATGCCGGGGAAGAACCCCGCCTCCGCCGCGCCCAGCAGAAAGCGCAGCAGGTAGAACATATGCACGCTGGTCACGAACATCATGCAGGCCGAAATGATGCCCCACGTGATCATGATCCGGGCGATCCAGATCCGCGCCCCCACCTTGTGCAGGATGATGTTGCTGGGAATCTCGAAGATGAAATAGCCGATGAAGAAAATCCCGGCGCCCAGTCCGTACACCGTCTCGCTGAACTGCAGTTCCTGCAGCATCTGCAGTTTGGCGAACCCCACGTTGACGCGGTCCAGGTACGCCACCACATAGCAGACCACCAGCAGCGGCACCAGCCGCCAGCCCACCTTGCGGTAGATCCGGTCCTCTTCGCTGGCGTCAAGCGCCGGCGAGACCCCGGGGGTCATCGTGTTTTCCATCTCTGTCTCCATTCCTCTGGCGGGATAGGCCGGCACGGGGCCGGCATCTTCGCGGTCCACCACGACCCAAACGGGGACGTCGCGGCCACTGCCCAAGGCTAGAGCTGTCGGGTTGACAAAAAACTGAACAACTTCGGCTGCCGGTCGGCGAGCCGCTGAAATCGGACCCGTCCCCCGTCTGCCGCCGCGCGCCCGCGCAGTCGGTCCAACCACGGTAAAATGCCAGGTTTCGCACAAAAGTCATCACAGGATCAATCATGGAAGCCGAACGTCAGAACCAGCTCGCAGCCCGCCTCGCCGACTACGCGGAGCGCGAACAGGCTCTACGGAGGTATCTTTGACTACGATGCCAAAGCTGAACGCCTCCACGTCGTAAACGCCGAACTCGAAGACCCGGCCGTCTGGAACGACCCCAAGCACGCCCAGGACCTGGGACGTGAAAAGAAATCGCTCGAGGACGTGGTGGAAACGCTCACGAGCCTGGGCGCCGGCGTGGCCGATTCCCAGGAACTCTTCGAAATGGCCGCCGCCGACGACGACGGCGACACCCTCGAAGCGATCGAACTGGACGCCAACACCTTCCAGGAAAAGCTCGAAGCCCTGGAATTCCGCCGCATGTTCTCCAATCCGGCCGATCCCCTGAACTGCTTCCTGGACATCCAGGCGGGCGCGGGCGGCACGGAAGCGCAGGACTGGGCGTCGATGCTGCTGCGCCAGTACCTCAAGTACGCCGAACGCAAGGGCTTCAAGGCCGAGATCCTTGAAGAATCCGACGGCGAAGTCGCGGGCATCAAATCGGCCACGATCAAGATCGAAGGCGACTACGCCTTCGGCTACCTGCGCACCGAAACCGGCGTGCATCGCCTG
>DMTA01000109.1:4188-4367 GCA_003454835.1 Achromobacter sp.
GCGCGGCATCGGCGCCGCCATGGCGCGCGGCCTGGTCAAACCCGGCACCCGCCTCATCACGCTGGCGCGCCGCGAAGACCCCGAGCTCGCCGCCCACGCGCGCTCACAGGATGTGCATCTGGAACAGCTGTCCGTGGACCTCTCGGACCTGAAAGCGGCCGAATCCGCGGCCGAACGCA
>DMTA01000110.1 GCA_003454835.1 Achromobacter sp.
CGCGTGCAGCGCGTGCCGGCCACCGAGGCGCAGGGCCGCATCCACACGTCGGCGTGCACGGTGGCCATCATGGCCGAAGCCGACGCCATGTCCGAGATCGTCATCAATCCCAGCGACCTGCGCATCGACACCTTCCGCGCCAGCGGCGCGGGCGGCCAGCACATCAACAAGACCGATTCGGCGGTGCGCATCACCCACTTGCCGACAGGGCTGGTGGTGGAATGCCAGGACGATCGTTCGCAGCACCGCAACAAGGACAAGGCCATGCAGGTGCTGGCCGCGCGCCTGAAGGACAAGGAGGAGCGCGAGCGCCAGAGCAAGGAAGCGGCCGAGCGCAAGAGCCTGATCGGCACGGGCGACCGCTCCGAGCGCATCCGCACCTACAACTATCCACAGGGCCGCGTGACCGATCACCGGATCAACCTGACGCTGTACAAGCTGCAGCAGATCATGGAAGGCGACCTCGAAGAACTGACCGGCGCGCTGATCGCCGAGCATCAGGCCGAGCAGCTTGCCGCGCTGGGTGACGATATTTAAGGCCGACGCGATGACCGCGCCTCAGATCAAGAGTCTGCTGCTCGATGCCCGGTTGCCGCGCCTGGAAGTGCGCATGCTGCTGGAGCACGTGCTGAACAAGCCGCGCGCATGGCTGCTGGCGCACGACACCGATGCGCTGGCGCCCGAGGTGGCGGCGGCGTACGAGGCGCTGGCGCAGCGCCGACTGGCGGGGGAACCCATGGCCTACCTGCTGGGCCATCGCGAGTTCATGGGACATCGGTTCCGCGTGACGCCCGACGTGCTGATTCCGCGTCCCGATACGGAAGTGCTGGTGGAAACCGCGCTGGAGTGCATCAACGGCGTCACCGGGCCGATGGTGCTGGACCTGGGCACGGGCAGCGGGGCGATCGCGGTGTCGATCGCGCTGGCGCGGCGCGACGCGCGGGTAATGGCGTCGGACGTCAGCCCCGCCGCGCTGGCCGTGGCTGCCGCGAATGCGTGGGATCTGACGGCTGCCGTGCGCTTCGTGGAAGGAAGCTGGTACGAGGCGGTGCCGGCAGGCGAAGGGGTTGATCTGATCGTGTCCAATCCGCCGTATGTGGCGAGCGACGATCCGCACCTGGATCAGGGCGACCTGCGCTTTGAGCCGCGGGGGGCGCTGACGGATGGCGCGGGCGGGCTGGAGGATCTGGCGCGCATTGTGCAGGGCGCCGGCGGTCATCTGAAATCCGGCGGTTCGCTCTGGATGGAGCATGGCTGGGATCAGGCGGCGTCGGTACGAGACATGCTGCGCCAGGCCGGATTTGAAGACGTCCACAGCCGCCAGGATTTGGCGGGGATCGAGCGGATTTCGGGCGGGCGTTTGCCGATCGCCGGTGTGTGACAACCCGCAATGCGTGAGTTCAAGGCGTCGTGCATCGCGTCGGGGTGTCAGACGCCGGGGCAGTCGGCCGGTGCCGGGTGTCTGACACCCCTGAAGTGCCCGTTCAGGATGCCGCGCCTCTCTCCTGGGTGTCTGACACCTTCCAGCGCAGCTCACCGGCCCGTCACGTGCTGTTGCGTTTGCCCCGATATACCGGCGCCGCGCCGGGGTAATCGGGCGGTTTTTCCGGCTGTACCTATAATTGACCCATTCCGTTTTGCCTGTCCAAGAGACCACCATGAGCGACGTTCAAGAATTCATCCGCGAAACCGTTACCCAGCACCCCGTCGTGCTGTTCATGAAGGGCACCGCCCAGTTCCCGCAATGCGGGTTCTCCGGCAAGGCCATTCAAATCCTGAAGGGCTGTGGCGTGAAGAAGCTCGTCACGGTCAATGTGCTGGAGGACGACGAAGTCCGCCAGGGCATCAAGGAATTCTCCAGCTGGCCCACCATTCCGCAACTGTACGTGTCCGGCGAGTTCATCGGCGGCTCGGACATCATGAATGAAATGAACGAGTCCGGCGAACTGAAGACGCTGCTGGAGCAATCCGGCGCAACGGCTTAACGCCATCATGCGGCGGCTCGTCGTCGGCATCACGGGCGCCACCGGCGCGCTCTACGCGGTGCGCATGCTGCAGGCGCTGCGCAACGTCGAAGACGTCGAGTCGCATCTGGTGGTGTCCGCGTCTGGCGTGCTGAACATCAAGCATGAACTCGATGTCAGCCGCCAGGACGTTTATACGCTGGCCGACCACGTACACAGCATTCGCGACGTGGGCGCTACATTGGCCAGCGGCGCGTTCCAGACCGCGGGCATGGTGATCGTGCCGTGCTCGATGCGCACGCTGGCGGCGGTGGCGCATGGCCTGTCCGATAACCTCATCACGCGTGCTGCCGACGTCACGCTCAAAGAGCGCCGCCGGCTGGTGATGATGGTGCGCGAGACGCCGTTCAATCTGGCACACCTGCGCAACATGACGGCCGTGACCGAAATGGGCGGCATCGTGTTTCCGCCGCTGCCGGCGTTTTATCACCGGCCCAAGTCCATCGATGAAATGGTGGACCACACCGTGGCCCGCGTGCTTGAAATGTTCGACATCGTCGTGCCCGGTCCGCACTGGGAAGGCACGTAGGCAGGTTCTCGCCTTCGCCTTGCCGCAAGGCTTGCGCTTGACGTGCGTCGTGCAACGATCACCAGCGGCCCCGCTTGAGCGGGGCCGTCTGCATTAGGGCGGTTCTTATTCCACCAGCCCCATGCCATTGAGCGCGGCCAGATTCTCCGGCCATTTGCGCGCCCGCGCGTTTTGCAGTTCGATGCGCGCCCAGGCCATCCATCCGGCCCATTCAATTCGTTTATCCCAAGCGGTGCCCCACGCCTGAAGCGCGGCAAGCCCTGCGGCGGCGTGCTGTTCCGCGGCCTCGAATTCTCCGGCTGTCAGCGCCAGTTGCGCCAGCAGCAGGCGCGGCTCGCCCACCCACGGGTTGTGTTCGACTGCGGCTTCCAGCATGTGCCGCGCGCTGTCCATTTCGGTCAGCGGGTGCATGCGCGTGATGACCTGCCAGTACAGCGCGCTGGCCGCCGCTTCGTCGCGCGGGCTGAGCGTGGCGCGGCAGTGGTCGAACGCGGGCGGGATGGGAATGCCCGTGTCCTGCGGCATGCCTGATAGCGGCGCCAGCAGATGCGACAGCATCGACAGGATGTTCGACGGCGGCTTCAGCGGTCCGGGCCACAGCGACGAGGCCCAGTTCGTTTTCAGGTCGCGGCGCTGCTGCTGCGGATAGCCCGCGAAGATCTCGTCCTGCCAGCTGTGCCATTGTTCGCCGATGTCGGCGGCGGACACGACGGTGAACGCCGCGACCTGGCGTGGCGTGAAAGTGAAGACCTGCCCATCGGCGCCTTCCAGCGTCAGGCCCTCCGGTCCCGTGCCCTGGCCTTGCAGGATGGCCTGCACGAAGCGCGTGCGCGGCATCGCGCAAAAGAGACTGACCCATTCCTCGGCTTCGGCGCCCAGCACGTCGCGCAGCGTGTTGCGTTCGCGTTCGCGGTCAAAGAGGGTGAGGTCCACGTATTCGTTGCCGTAGACGCTGTGGAACAGGCCCAGGAGGCGCACTTCACGCGGCTGGTTCCACAGCGCCAGCGTGCGGTAGACGCCCAGCAGGTGATGCTTGAACGTGCCGGCCTTGTGCCAGTCTTCTCCGGCACTGCGTGCGAACAGCAGGTTGAGCAGCACGGGCAGGTCGGCGTCGACGGCGGCGTAGTGGTCGGCCAGCAACGCGCGTGCGTGCGGATGGAGCTCAGTGTTGGTGGACATGGTTGGCGGGTTGGTTGGATGAAAGCAGGCTCTATTGTGTCCTCATGCGCAGGCGCTGTCATCGCGGTGTTTATATCGAAATCCGCATACCAATATGAATATTCATCGCTTCCGGTTTTGAAGCGCGCTCACTAGAATCCGGCGGCATTGTTCCAATCCTCAATCGTTTAAACCTGTAGAGACTCTCCCATGCGCCTTCGCCATTCCCTCGCCGCTTTTGCCACCATTCTTGGATTTGCCGGCACGTCGGCGATGGCGCAGGACGCCGAGCTGAAAGTGGGCGTCACCGTCGGCCCGCACGCGCAGATCGGCGAAGTCGTGCAGCAGGTCGCGGCCAAGCAAGGCCTGAAGGTCAAGCTGATCGAGTTCAGCGACTTCATCCAGCCCAACGCCGCGCTGGACGCCAAGGAGCTGGACGTGAACATCTACCAGCACAAGCCTTTCCTGGAATCGCAGAACAAGGCGCGCGGCTACAAGCTGGTGCCGGTGGCGACCGCGGTGGTGCAGCAGATGGGCATCTATTCCAAGCGCGTGAAGTCGCTGGACGATCTGCCGCAAGGCGGCAAGGTGGCCATCCCGAATGATCCGACCAACGGCGCCCGCGCGCTGCTGGTGCTGCAGGCCGCCAAGCTCATCAAGCTGAAGGACGGCGTGACGGTGACGGCGTCGATCTTCGATATCGCCGAGAACCCCAAGAACCTGAAGTTCGTCGAGATCGAGGCCGCGCAACTGCCGCACTCGCTCAAGGACGTGGACGCCGCGGCCGTGAACTCGGCGTACGCGATCCCCGCAGGCCTGTCGCCCGCCAAGGACGCGCTGGTGCTGGAAAGCAAGGACGCGCCGTTCGCGCCCGTCGTCATCGCCGCGCGTGAAGACAACAAGAACGATCCGCGCATCGCGCGCTTCATCAAGGCCTACCAGTCCGACGAGGTGAAGGCCTTTGTCGCCAAGCAGTTCCCCGGCGCGTATACGACCTCCTGGTAAGTCGTCCGCCCATGTCCACCCTGACGATCTATCCCGACAACGCGCCCGATTCCGCGCGCGTGCTGGACGACGCGGCCGACGTGCAGCGCGAGCTGGCGGCCATCGGCGTGCGCTTCGAACGCTGGACCGCAGCGGCGCCGCTTGGATCTGGGGCATCGCCCGAGGCGGTGCTGGCTGCCTACCGGCCGCAGATCGATCAGTTGATGGCCGAGCGCGGCTACCGGGCCGTGGACGTCATCAGCCTGGACGCCACGCATCCGGACCGCGCGGCGCTGCGGCGCAAATTCTTGGCCGAGCACACGCATGCCGATGACGAGGTGCGCTTTTTCGTGGCGGGCAACGGGCTGTTCGTGCTTCATGCCGAAGGCCGCGTTTATGCAGCGCTTTGCGAGAAAGACGACTTGATCTCCGTGCCGGCCGGCATCCCGCACTGGTTCGACATGGGCTCGTCGCCGGCCTTCACCTGCATCCGGCTGTTCAACGATCCGGCTGGCTGGACCGCGCAGTTCACCGGTGACGACATCGCCACGCGTTTTCCTGTCTTGCCTTGAGACGGATGCGGCGCGCCTACGCGCGCGCCAGCCACGTCTGCACCTCGTTCTCCAATCCTTCCTGAAGCACCTGCGCCGGCGCGCTCATGGCGCGGTCGCGCGACCACACCACCGCCAGCACCGGATCCTCCAGCGCCAGCAGTTGGCGCGTCACCAGACCCTGACGCTCGGCGTAATGCGCGCCCAGGCTTTCCACGATGGCGACACCCAATCCCTGCGCGGCCAGCGCGCAGGCGGCCGACGACTGCGCCGCCTCGATGATGGGGCGATAGGGCAGTCCGCGCGCCTCCAGCGCCTGGCGCGTCGCGCGGCCAGCGGGTAGGGCGGGGGCGAGGACAATCGGTCCCGCCTCGGCCACCTCGTCCAGCGTCAGATCGGTTCGCTTCGCCCATGGATGGTCCT
>DMTA01000417.1 GCA_003454835.1 Achromobacter sp.
CTCGAAAGGGCGGCTCGAAAGCACGGGACGCGCAGACGTCGTCATGTCGCGTTTCCGCGCCGCTTCAGCCAAGCCGCATCAGCGGATCAACGTGCCCGCCAATGCCGCGACAACCAGCAATGCGCCCAGCCATAGGTTTGCGCGGAACAGCATGAAGTTGCGGTGGGGATGCTGGATATCGAAGACCTTCAACTGCCAGGCCAGATGCGCGGCCACGGCGACCATGCCGACCTGATACGCCCACGACAGGCCGATTGCGTAACCGCCCCAGGCCCATAGCAGCACGGTGCCCGCATAGAACCCGCCGATCCAGAGCTTGCCCTGATCGCCGAAACGCATGGCGGTCGAGTGCAGGCCCACGCTGCGGTCATCGCGCACGTCCACGTAGGCGTAAATGCTGTCGTATCCCACCTGCCATAGCACCGCGCCCAGCCACATGGCGATGGCGGCGAGCGGCACGTGGTTCTGCGTGTCCGACCAAGCCATCAGCATGCCCCAGTTGAAGCAGATGCCCAGCACGACCTGCGGCCAATAGGTGACGCGCTTGCACAGCGGATAGATGAAGACGAAGGGCAGCACGGCCACGGCCAGCCAGCGGCTCATTTCGTTCAGGAAAAACAGCAGGGATCCGCAGACCAGCAGTTGGCCCAGCAGGAACCACACGGCGTTCTTCATCGACAGTTGGCCGCTGGTCAGCGGACGGAAGCGCGTGCGTTCGACGTGCTTGTCGAAGTTGCGGTCGCACATGTCGTTGACGGTGCAGCCGATGCCGCGCATCAGCAGCGCGCCGAGCGAGAAGACGATGAGACGCTTCCAGTCGGGCAGGCCGCCCGCGGCCTGGACCAGCGCGGCGATGGCCGGCAGCAGGGTCAGCCATGTGCCGATGGGGCGGTCCAGGCGGCACAGCCGGGCATAGGGCCGCCACGACTTCGGCAGCCAGCGTTCGACCCAGTCGGTGAAGACGATGTCACTGAGATCGGCGGGGGTTTGTTGCGAAGCGCTCACTGTCACGGTCAAAAGTGGTCGGGAAAGCCGACAGCATAAAACAACGGCCGGGCATTGCGCCCGGCCGATCGGTCATCAAGGCATCCGCGCCGCCCCTTCAAGGAACGGCAGAGGACGTCGTCATTCCGCCTTCAGCAGCTTGCCCAGGATGGCGATGCCGGTGCGGATCTTGTCTTCCGGCACGGTGGCGAAACTGAGGCGCAGCGTGTTGCGCTTGCCTTCGCCGCTGTAGAACGGCGCGCCGGGCACGAAGGCCACGTTCTGCGCGATGGCTTTTTCAAGCAGCTTGGTGCTGTCGATGTGCTCGGGCAGCGTCAGCCAGATGAACATGCCGCCTTCCGGCTTGGTCCAGGTGACGGTGGACGGGAATTCCTTCTGGATGGCGTCCAGCATGCAGCTGCCCTGGGCGCGGTAGATCTCGCGCACGTTGGGCAGGTGTTCGGCCAGGAAGCCGTCCTTGACGATCTCGTACACGGCCATCTGCGTCAGCGTGGGCGTGTGCAGGTCGGTTGCCTGCTTGGCCTGCACCAGCTTGTTGATGAGCGCGCGGCCGCCGGTGATGTAGCCCAGGCGCAGGCCCGGGGCCAGCACCTTCGAGAACGTGCCCAGACGCACGACGTTCGCGCCGTATTCCTTGGCCAGCGCGATCAGGCCGGGCTGCGGCTCGCCTGCGTAGCGCAGTTCGCCGTAGGGATCGTCCTCGACGATGACAAGACCCAGTTCGGCGGCGCGCTTGACCAGCGCGATGCGGCGTTCCAGGTTCAGGGTGCGGCCGGTCGGGTTCTGGAAGTTGGGCAGGGCGTACAGGAAGCGGGCGCCTTCGGCCAGTTCGGGCGTGATCGCTTCGGGGATCAGGCCGCCTTCGTCGGTGGGCACCGGCACGAAGTTGGGCTGGTACAGGCTGAACGATTGCAGTGCGCCGAGGTAGCTGGGGTCTTCGACCAGCACCTTGCTGTCCTTGTCGATCAGCACTTTGCCCAGCAGGTCCAGCGCCTGCTGCGAGCCGGACACGATCAGGACCTGGTCGGGGGCGATGTCGGCGCCGGAGGCGGTCAGGTCATCGGCGACCCACTTGCGCAGGGGCGCGTAGCCTTCGGTGGGACCGTATTGCAGGGCCGCGCGGCCGTTGGTGGACAGTACCTTGTCGAATGCAGCACGCACCACTTCTACCGGGAAGCCGCCGGGCGCGGGCAGGCCGCCTGCGAACGAAATGACTTCGGGGCGCTCGGTTACCTTGAGAATCTCGCGGATGGCGGAGCTGGTGAGTTGCAGGGCGCGTTCCGAAAAGGAAAACGCAGGTTCGATAGGCTTGTCCATGGAGTGCTTCTTGATCAAGAAGGGTGGGTCGGTTGATACGTTTGACAACGAAGTATTGTCCCACACGGTAACAGTCCGGCCCCTTTAACGGGTGGAACCCCTAAAATCACCTGCATCGATAACCGCCAGTACAGTTACATCCCATGTTCGAAGCCGCTCCCATCGCCGCCGATACTAAAGCCGCCCTGTATGCCGAACTGGCCGTGCAAGCGCGCGCCCTGCTGGAAGGCGAGCCCGATCGCATCGCCAACGCCGCCAACCTGAGCGCACTGGCGTTCCAGGCCTTGCCCGAGTTGAACTGGGCGGGTTTTTATTTTTTCGACGGCACGGAACTGGTCCTGGGCCCGTTCCAGGGCAAGCCGGCGTGCGTGCGCATTCCGCTCAATCGCGGCGTGTGCGGCGCGGCCGCCAGCCAGCGCCAGACGCAGCTCGTGCCGGACGTGCATGCCTTTCCCGGCCACATCGCCTGCGACGCGGCCTCGCGATCCGAAATCGTGGTGCCGCTGCTGCACAAGGGCGAACTGATCGGCGTGTGGGACGTTGATAGCCCTGTGCCGGACCGGTTCGACGAAGACGACCGCAAGGGCATGGAAGCGCTGTGCGCGGTGTTCCTGGCGACGCTCGGCTGATTGCCGGCCCGCGGTACGGCTCGGCGTCAGCTTTGCCGCCGCGTTGACAGCGCCGCGACTGCCCGGTAGATTTCTGCAACTGCCGCTTATTGCGCCCCGCTCATTCATGATTCATCAGGCCCACCAGACTGCTAGCCGACTCCGCGCCCTTGGCGTGGTGCTGGCTGCCGCCGGCCTGAAATCCAAAAAACAGCCGCTCATCTGACCGGAGCATGCTGTTCCGTCAGATGGGCGACGGAACAGCGGCCTCCTGGCGGCGCTTTGGCGCCTCCGCGCGCACCCCCTGACCTCCCGAGCACTTCTGTACGGTCCCCCAACGGTCCAAACGAAGGAGTGTTCTCATGCAATCTCAACAATCTCTGTTCCAGGGCGTCTGGGTGCCGCTGGTCACGCCGTTTTCCGGCGGCAATGTCGATGGCGGCTCGCTGCGCCGCCTTGTGCGCCACTACGTGGCCGCGGGCGTCGACGGGCTGGTCGTGTGCGGAAGCACGGGCGAGGCCGCGGCGCTGGACGATGCCGAACAGCTCGCGGTGCTGGATGCGGTGCTGACCGAGGCGGGCGACCTGCCCATCGTCATGGGGTTGGCGGGCAATCATCAGGGCCACTTGCTGCACCGGCTGACGGCGTTCGGCACGCGGCCGCTGGCCGGCATCCTGGCGCCCGCGCCGTACTACGTGCGGGCGGGCCAGGACGGAGCCGCGGCGTACTTCCGCTGCCTGGCCGATGCCTCGCGCTTTCCGCTGGTGCTCTACGACATTCCGTACCGGACCGGCACCACGCTGGAGACGACGACGCTGTTGGCGCTGGCCGCGCATCCCAACGTCGCCGCCATCAAGGACTGCGGCGGCTCGCTGGAAAAGACGGTGGCGCTGATCAACGATGGTCAGATGCACGTGTTGGCCGGCGAGGATCTGCAATCGCTGTCCGCGATGTGCCTGGGCGCCACGGGCATGATCGCCGCCGCCGCGCACCTGCGTCCCGATCTGTTCGTGGCGATGCACCGCGCGGTGCGGGCGCAGCGGCTGGATGAAGCCAGGGCGCTGTTCCACGCATTGGCGCCGGTGATCCAGTTGGTGTTCGGCGAGCCCAATCCCGGTCCTTTGAAGGCGGAGCTTGCACGGCAGGGGCTGCTGTCCAACGAACTGCCCCTGCCGATGCAGCCGGCCAGCGCGTCGCTCGCGGCGCGTTTGGCGGCCGCCGTGGACGCGCTGGATCGCCGGTTTCCCGCGCCAGGCGCCACCCTGCGCGCCGCATGAGCGCTTTGTGGCGTCCGGATTCAATTAGTAATAAATCACCTACCGGGAAGCTGACGGATTGCTTATGATGCGGCCATTCTTCGGGGTGACATAAAACCTTCATGGGCCAAGCTTTTGAAGCCTTGTCCGCCTGGCAGGTCATGCTGGCGGGGCTGCTCTTCTTCGGCGGCATCTATCTGGTCTTTGGCGCGGCCACCTGGTTGCTGACTCGGCACATTCTGCCGGCTCTGGGCCTGGGCCGGCCGCTCGATCCGCGGCCCCTTGCGCCGGGCCAGCTGCGCCGCGAGCTGGCGCAGTCCGGCCTGTCGATCCTGTTGTTCGGCACCGGCATGATCTTCCCGTGGGGCCTTCTGCAACTGGGTTGGGCGCGTCTGGATCCGGACGCGAGCTGGCAGAAGATCGTGCTGGAGATTTTGGCGCTGGTGGCCTGGAACGACGTGCATTTCTGGATCAACCACCGGCTGCTGCACACGCGGCTCTTGCGCCGTTTCCACCTGCCGCATCACCGCTCGGTCGTGACCACGCCGTTCTCGACGTACAGCTTTCATCCCATCGAGGCGCTGATGCTGGGCAATGTGATCCTGCTGCCGATGGTGGTGCACGATTTCAGCTTCTGGTCGCTGTTGTCGGTGCCGCTCTTCAGCCTGTTTTTCAATTGCATCGGCCACGCCAACTACGATTTCTTTCCCAAGGTCTCGTACGCGCACTGGTTCGCCGCCAGCCGCCGGCACCATCTGCACCACGCCTGCTACAACGGCAACTATGGCTTCCAGTTCACCTTCATGGATCGCCTGTTTCGCACGCGGTTGGGGGCGGAGGCCGCCGAGCGCCAGCTGGAGGCCTACCGGCAGCGCGAGTCCGGCGCCGGTCTGCGGGGCTCCGCATAGTGGCGGCAGGCAAGGGCCCGAACGTCCCGCGGCGCGCGATGCCCGCGCTGCGCAACCGGCGTGATTGGCAGAGCCTGGCCTATCTGGCCGCACTGCCGTTGCTGGCGGCCTGGCAGTGGTTCAACGGATTCTGGTGGCCGGCCTATGCGCTGATGCTGTTTCTGACTCTGGGCATCGGCGTCATCCACCACAACCACACGCACATCCGTATGTGGCGCGGCCGCTGGGCCAATCGCATCACCGACTTCTGGATCACGCTGCTGCAAGGCCATCCGACGTTCGTCTTCTATCCTGCCCACGTGGCCAACCATCACCGCTACAAGCATGGTGAGCGCGACGTGGCACGCACGTACCGGTTTGGCGGCGACACCAATCATTTGTGGGGCTACATCATTCATCCGGTGCAAGCGGCCTGGGTGCTGTATCCGCTGTTCTTTGCCTGGCTGGGCCGGCTGCGCCGGCATTGGCCGGGCGCCTTTCGCTATTGCATGGCGCAGTACGGCGCGTGGCTGGGCCTGTGGGCCGGGCTGATCGCGGTGAACCCGGTCAAGGCGCTGGTGTTTGTCATCGTGCCTCAGCTGCACGGCCTGCATTGGCTGCTGGCCACCAATTACCTGCAACACGCGCACGCGGACGGCGGGCCGCGGCACGTCGCGGGCCTGAACTACGCGCGCAACTTCGAGGGGCTGGTCAATCCGCTGCTGTTCAACATCGGCCTGCACACCGCGCACCACGAGCATCCGCGCGCGCACTGGTCCGAACTGACCGGCCTGCATCGTGACTACTACCGCAGCCGTGTGCGCGCCGAATTGAACGAGCGTGGCCTTGTGCCCTATATGTTCCGCACCTTCGTGCTGGGCGCTTTCGTGCCGCGGTTCCGCAGCCGTTCCTGCATGGCGCCCGAGCACGTCCGCTAGCGCCGCGCACCCCACTTCCCAACCAGAGATCCGTCATGCCCATTGCGTTTCATCGTGTCTACCTGGAGAGCGCCGGCTATTTCATGCCGGGCGAGCCCGTGTCCAACGAAGCCATGGACGACTACATCGCGCCGCTGAACCGCATGTCCAGCCGGATCAAGAGCCGCATCCTGGCCGAGAACGGCATCAAGCAACGCTACTACGCGATTGATCGCGACGGCGCGACCGTGTTCTCGAATGCGCAGCTCGCGGCCAACGCGATTCGCGATTGCCTGCGGCGCCACGACACCGACCTGTCGGCCGTGTCGTTGCTGGCAAGCGGATCGTCCGGCGGCGATGCGCTGATGCCGGGCTTTTCCAACATGATCCAGGGCGAGCTGGCCGCGCCGCCAATGGAAACGCTGTCGGTGCACGGCATCTGCGCCGCGGGCGTGTCTGCGATCCAGGCGGCCGCGCAAGGCGTGGAGCTGGGCGCGCATGCCAGCGCGCTGGCCGTGGCCAGCGAACTGCCGTCGCGGCTGTTCAAGCGCTCGCGCTTTGCCGCGCGCGGCTACGACGCCGACTTCGACGCGCATTTCCTGCGCTGGATGCTATCGGACGGCGCTGGCGCGGTGCTGCTAGGCAACGGCGACCGGCCGCTGCCCGGCGCGTCGCAGGGCGTGCGCTTGCGCTTGAAGTGGGTGCATCAGCGCTCGTTCTCGGGCGACTATCCGGTCTGCATGCAGCTGGGGCTGTCGGCCGACCGGAGCAAGGGGCATCTGGACTACCCGTCCTGGAACGAGGCGGAGGCCGATGGCGCGCTATCGCTGCGGCAGGACATCCGCCTGTTGCCGCATCTGTTCGACATTGGCATCCACGAATACGCCAAGCTGGTGCGCGACGGCTGGGTGGATCCGGACCAGGTCGATCACTTCCTGTGCCATTACTCATCGGAAAAATTCATCCCGGTCGTGGAAGACCTGATGGAAAAGGCCGGCCTGGTGATCTCGCGCGAGCGCTGGTTCAGCAACCTGGCGTGGCGCGGCAACACGGGCGCCGCCTCCATCATGATCATGCTGGCCGAGTTCCTGGAAACCCGCGAGGTCAAGCCGGGCGAGCAGATCTTCTGCTACATCCCCGAATCCGGGCGCTTCATGGCGGCCTACATGCTGCTGGAAGCTGAAGCGGTGCATGCCAAGCCCGCGGCTGCCGCAAGCTTGCCGGGCGTCGCTACGCCAGGCGTCGCCACGCCGGGCGCCGCCGCGCGCGAGGATGCGGCGTCCGCCGACGCCGAAGCCATCGCGCCGCCGCATGACCCCGACATGGCGCCGCAAGGCTTGGGCCAACTGCTGACCGAACTGGCGGCGATCTGGCACGACTACCGCTCGCGCGTATGGCGCACGCCGGTGGTCCGCCGCCTGCGGAACCGTCAGTTCCAGACCGCGGATTACCTGACGTGGATGGAAAACTGGATTCCGCAGGTGCGCGAAGGCAGCAAGTGGATGCGCGAAGGCGCTGCGTCGCTGACCGAGCAGTACGCGCCGCTGGCCGCGCTCATCGACATGCACGCGGGCGAGGAGCAAAACGACTTCCAGATATTGTTCGACGACTACCGCACCGCCGGCGGCACGGTGGACAGCATCGACGCCTTGCGCCGCAATCCCGGCGGCGAGGCGCTCAATGCCTATCTGCACAGCCTGGCCGCCACGCGCGATCCGATCGGGCTCCTGGGCGCCATTTACATCATCGAGGGCACGGGTCAGCGCATCGTGCCGGCGCTGTTGCCGTTGCTCAAGGCCAGCCTGAAGCTGCCGCCCGACGCCTTCCGCTTCCTGGAATACCACGGCCACAACGATGAACACCATCTGGCGCGCTGGCTGTCGGCAGTGGAACTGGCGCTCGATTGCGACGAGGACGGCCGCGCCGAGCAGCGTATCGTCGACACCGCGCGTCGCACGGCGGCGCTTTACCTGATGCAGTTTCATCACGTCATGGAGGCGGACGCGGCATGAAGAAGGAACCTGAATTCCTTGCCCGGGAGCACGATCCCGCCGACCCGAGCCCGTGGCTCGCGCTTTACCTGGATCGCAGCACGCCGCTGCCCGACAAGGTCAAGAAGGCCTGGCTGACAGATTCCAGCTGCGCGTCGCGCCAGTATCTGCTGCCGTTCCTGCGGCCGCTTGCGCGGGCCTTCATCATCCTGATCCAGATCGTCAAGACGTTCCTGCCGCGCCGCTGGTCGCATTCCCGCGTCCTGCACCGCATTTTGGCGTGGGGCTTGAAGCGTTTCGTGTCGCCCGAGGCCAACTGGCTGATCCTGCGGCACTTTCACCTGGGGGCGCAGGCGCTGGCGTTCATTGCGGCGAACTCGCCCGTGCCGATCACCACGACGCCGCTCGAGCCGATGACGATCGACGACCTGAAGGACGATCTGTTCGTCAAGCACGACCTGAACCTCTTCAACTTCGTCATCCGGCTGAACCAGGCGCTGCGCGATGCGGGCGTGGAAATGCACGCGCCAAAGACTGTGGACTTTTCCATGCTGCGCGACCCGCCGATCCGGCTGGAGGACATGCCGCAGGGCAAGCTGAACTTTCTGGACCTGCAAAGCGCCATCGAGCTTTTCACGCCGCTGTATCAGCTCTTGCTGACCGACAACGACTTCTGGCGAGCGGCCAATTCGCTGCAGCTCGATGAGACCGTCGGCATCTATGCGGCCAAGCTGCTGGGCGCGCCGCAGCACCTGATCCTGGTCAACAACAGCCATCCGCTGGTGCCCATGTCCACGCTGCGCGCAGGTTACCGGCTGGTGCTGCATGGCTTGTCCACCGAGATGCTGCACAGCCTGCTGATGGAGATGAAGGCGGCCCAGGCGGGCGCCGAACCGCCGGCCCCGATCGCATAGAAAGGCGGCAGGGATCAGTGTTGACCCTGCGTTACACCGGCGGGCCGCTGGGCTATATTGCGACGCTTGTCCGACAAGCCCGCCGGAACACCCATCCGCCGGGCGTCATAGGAATTGCTGCAAATGCCCCAGACGCTGGAAGTCATCGCCACCATCCTCTTTGCCGTGGCGGTCCTTCATACCTTTTCGGTTCCCTTCTTTGCGCGCTTGGCGCATCGTGGCGGGCCGCACGCGGGTTTCTGGCATCTGTTCTCCGAGGTCGAGGCCGTCTTCGGCGTCTGGGCCTTCGCCCTGATCGTGACCATGGCCGCGCTGGCCGGGCCGTCGGCCGCCATCGACTACATGGACACGCGCAACTTCACGGAGCCGCTGTTCGTCTTCGTGATCATGGTGGTGGCGGCCAGCCGGCCGATTCTTGAGCTGGTGGGGCTGCTGGTCCGTATCGTGGCGCGGGCGCTGCCCATGCCGCGCGAGCTCTCGACCTTTTTCGTGGTGATGGCCCTGGTCCCGCTGGGCGGCTCGTTCATCACCGAACCCGCCGCGATGACGCTGGCCGCCATCCTGCTGCGCGACGCGTACTTTCGCAGCAGCGGCCGGGCCGGATTCAAATACCTGACGCTGGGCGTGCTGTTCGTTAACGTATCCATCGGCGGCGTGCTCACGTCCTACGCCGCGCCGCCCGTCCTGATGGTGGCGGGCACGTTCGGCTGGGATTCGGCCTTCATGCTGCAGCACTTCGGCTGGCGCGCGGCGGTGGCGGTCATCCTGAATGCGGGTCTGCTGACGTTCATCTGCCGCAAGGCGCTGCTTGAAGGCGCGGTGGGCACGCGCGGGGGCGTCGATGCGCCGGACGGCGCGGGCAAGCGCCCGCCGGTGCCCGCCATCGTGATCCTGGTGCATCTGGTGTTCCTGGTCGCCATCGTGCTGACCGCGCATCATCCGGCCATCTTCCTGGGCCTCTTGATGATGTTCATTGGCTTTTCCGAGGCCTACAAGCGGCACCAGGACCGCCTGATGATCAAGGAGGGCCTGATGGTGGGCTTCTTCCTGGCCGGTCTCGTGGTGCTGGGCGGATTGCAGAAGTGGTGGCTGCAGGACCTGCTGGGCGGACTGGAGCCCTTTGTCCTCTTCTGGGGAGCCACGGCGCTGACGGCCATCACCGACAATGCGGCGCTCACCTATCTGGGGTCGCTGGTCGAAGGCACGAACGAGGCCTGGCGCTACATGCTGGTGGCCGGCGCCGTCACGGGCGGCGGGCTGACGGTGATCGCCAACGCGCCCAATCCGGCCGGTTTCGCGATCCTGAAGAACCATTTCCCGGACGGCAGCATTTCGTCCGGGCGCCTGTTCCTGTGCGCCTTGGGACCGACCCTGGTGGCCGCCGTGATGTTCCTGCTTCCCGTGTAGGGAAGGGCCGCCCGCACCGGAGAGGCCGTGCCCCGGTCGCCTGCTGGGGCCAGCGGGCCGGGCCGGACTCCGACGCTTTATGAAAAACCGCTAAAATTCAAGACTTTCCCGTATTTTTCCGGCCTTTGCCTACCCGCCGAGCCTTGCGCCCGCGCGCGCCAGCAGGCGGAATCCGATATGCCGGGCTTGCGCCTGGGAGCCATCGATGCCCATCTACGCCTATAAGTGCAGCGCCTGCGGCCATGCCAAAGACGTCTTGCAGAAGATTTCCGACGCGCCGCTTTCGGTCTGCCCCGAATGCGGCCAAAGCACGTTTTCCAAGCAGGTGACCGCGGCTGGATTCCAGCTCAAGGGTTCCGGCTGGTATGTCACCGACTTCCGTAACAACGGCAGCGGCAACAGCAGCAGCGGCAACAGCAGCGGCAGCAACCCGGGCGCGGCCCCGGCAAGCGCGCCGGCTTCGGCTGAAAGCGCCGCGCCTGCGGCTGC
>DMTA01000494.1 GCA_003454835.1 Achromobacter sp.
TCCAGAACCCGGTCGTGCCGTACCACGACTACACCGCCGCCAAGGCCGCGCTGCTCGCCTTCACCCGCACCCTGTCCCACGAGCTGGGCGCGGACGGCATCACCGTCAACATGGTGTCCGGCGGCCTGCTGCGCACCACCGACGCCTCCGCCGCCACCCCTGACGCCGTCTTCGACATGATCGCCGCCGGCACCCCGCTGCGCGAAGTCACGACGCCGGAGCAATTCGCCGACGCCGTGCTGTTCTTTGCCAGCCCCTGGTCGCGCGCCGTGACCGGACAGAACCTGATCGTCGACGGCGGACTGGTGAAGGGCTGATCGCCGCATCCGGGTTGCTCCCGGGATGACGACAATGCGTCGTGTGTTACGGTGGACCGGCAAATCCACCGCAACCCAGGAGGCAAGATGAAGACCCAGATCAGTTATCGAAAGCTCGACGGCAGCGACGGCGTGGCGCTGGTGAATGGCGGGATATCCGACAGCCAGCAAGCAAAGCAGGAACTGGCGAATTGGCTGGACTTGCCGGCGGCGGACGCGGCGGGCGGGAATCCGGAAGATGTCGACGGCCGGCTGCGGCGCGGCGGGATCGAGCCGGGATCGGTTGAGTTCAATCACATCAGCGAATAGTAAAAGCCAAAACCCCGATTCGCAGGAATCGGGGTTTTTTCTTGTGGGTGTCAGACACCTTGCGCGGCGGTGGAGCGACTCTGGCCAGTGTCTGACACCCATTTAGACGCGGCCACAACATGGCGATCGCTTACCGAGGGTGTCAGACACGTTGCGGCGGCCCAGCCTGCCGGATTGGCGTCCTGCGCTGAAGAACCCGCCATGCCAGCGCGTTATCATTCGGCATCTGCACGGGAGGCCTCGCCACCCCACAATGCTCCCGTTTCAACCACGCCATTGAAGCCGGGTTTGAAGCGATCAGCCCGTCTCACGGACGCGATGCCGCGAGAGCCGCGTAAACAAACATCTGAACAAAACATGAAACTCGCCACTTGGAACGTCAACTCCCTGAATGTGCGCCTGCAACAGGTCCTCGACTGGCTCGCCGCCAATCCCGTCGACGTGCTGTGCATCCAGGAACTCAAGCTCACCGACGACAAGTTCCCCGAGGCAGCCTTCAAGGAAGCCGGCTACCACGCCGTCTGGGCCGGCCAGAAAACCTACAACGGCGTCGCCATCATCTCCCGCGTGCCCGGCACGACGATGGTGCGCAACATTCCCGGCTATGAAGACCCGCAGCAACGCGTCCTGGCCCTGACCTTTCCCAGCCCCGAAGGCGACGTGCGCGTCGTCTGCGCCTACTGCCCCAACGGCCAGTCGGTCGGGTCCGACAAATACGCGTACAAGCTGGAATGGTTCGAAGCCATGCGCAAATGGCTGGCCGAAGAGATCAAGCAATTCCCCCGCCTGGCCGTGCTGGGCGACTACAACGTCGCGCCCGCCGACGAAGACGTGCACAACCCCGAAAAGTGGGAAGGCCAGGTCCTGGTGTCCGAACCCGAACGCCAGGCATTGCGCTCGCTGATCGACGTGGGCTTGACCGACTCGTTCCGCCTGTTCGAGCAGCCGGAAAAATCGTTCACGTGGTGGGATTACCGCCAGTTCGCCTTCCGCCGCAACGCCGGCCTGCGCATCGACCACGTGCTGCTTTCCGCCCCCTTGGTCAAGCGCTGCACGGCTTGCGTCATCGACAAGGAACCCCGCCGCAACGAGCAACCGTCGGACCACGCGCCGGTGGTCGCCACGCTCGCATTTGTCTAAAAATTCTTGGCTCCGTCGCGTGTTGCGCAGCCAGGGGGAATTCCTGTATATTTCTGGTCTTGCTTGATTTGGGGCGGTAGCTCAGCTGGGAGAGCGTCGCGTTCGCAATGCGAAGGTCGGGAGTTCGATCCTCCTCCGCTCCACCAAATTCCAGACGGAAAAGCCTTGGACACTTTTGTGTTCCAAGGCTTTTTTGTTTCTGCAGGCTGGATGTCTACGATCCGTAAACCGGCGATGTTCGAACGGCTGGATGTCTACGGCACTCAGGGTAGACCGGCGATCCTCGAACGGTTGCCGCGCACCGGCCTTAGCCGGTCCTCAGCCTTTTCAGCGGCAAGGCTTCAACGTGTGCAGGTCCAGCAGCGTGAACTTGCCCCCATCCTGCCAACCACCCGTGTCGATGTAATACACATTGCCCAGCTGCGCCGGCTTGCGCAGCGTCATGTGCCCGTGGACCACCGCACGGACGTTTCGGACAGGTTTGGCATACTGCATTCGATAGCGGTCGATGGACCACAGGCACGCGTCTTCATCGTCCAGACTGAAGCCGGCACCATGAATGGCTTGCCAATCGTCATAGGGAAAGTCGGCATGCACCAGACCGACGACACCGCCCGACGTTTCCACCTCGATGGCCAACGGCAAGGCATTCAGGCATGTAGCGATGCGGGCCTGGGCGTCGCCATCGCACGCATCCAACCATTCGCCGCCGTGGAGGCGATGATCCACGTCGGGAATGGGGTTGTTCATGGCGCGCCGCCACGTCATGAGGTCGTGATTCCCGCAGATCGCGTGAAACCAGGGGCGCTCTAGCCAAGCCAGAACCTCGGCGGACTCTGGCCCGCGATCGACGAGATCGCCGACGGCGAACAAGCGGTCATGCTCGGGGGAAAACCTGGCTGCGGCAAGCGCGGCTTCAAGCCGGCCGAAATGGCCGTGAATGTCGCCAACGGCGAGATCGCGGCCTTTGGTGTTTAGACCAAAGCGCTCTACACGCAGATTTCCGGACCTTTGAGCTGCTTCCACCCGACGTCCCCCGAATCATCCTTATCAGTTGAGGGCTGTCCGAAATTTGTAGGCAAATTTCGGACAATATGCGAGTTTACGCGGCGCTGCCTGCCCCCCTCAAACCGTCTCCTTATCCAACCGCCGCACCGCCGCGCTCAGCGTCGAGAAATCAAACTCCTTCCGCCCGCGCATCACCAGCCGGATCAGCACTGTCGTCACCACCGGCACAAACGCGGCCAGCAGGAACGATTCCAGCAGGAACGTCGGCTTATCCCCCGGCGCGGGGAAGAAGAACAGGCCGGCGATCAGCCCCGTGATGGTTGCCGTCGTCGCGGTGAAACCATCATGCTTGCGGCTGAATAGCCCGTAAAACACCGGGAAGGCGGCGGCCGAGCACAGCAAATCGGCCAGCAGGAACAGGTACAACACGCTGTAGCCCTGCGACGCCACGATCATCACGGGAATCGCCATCAGCAGCACCAGCCAGCGCGCCAGGCGCTTCATGGTGGCGCCGCCGGCGTTGGGCATCAGGCGGCGCAGGTCCACCGCGATGATGCTGGACACGGCGCTGATGGCGGTGTCGGCGGTGCTCATGACCAGGGACAGGCCCAGCGGGATCAGGGCGATGACGAACCACGCCGGGGCGTGCGGCATGATGACGCTGAACAGCGCGATCGAGCTGTCGCCCTCGGGCGCCAAACCGACGAAGGCCAGGCCGAACAGGCCCATCAAGAAGATGAACGGCGCCACGAGCACGCCTCCCAGCAGAAAGCCATTGCGCATGGTGCGGGTGTCGCGCGCGGCGTATATGCGTTGCCAGTTGCCCTGGTGGAAGATGCCGGTGAGCAAAATGGCGACGAAGAAGGTCAGCCCGGCCTTCACCCCCACCGGATCGGTCAGATCCAGCAGTTGCGGCGCCTTGGCCTGCAGGGCTTCGATGGTGGGCAACGCGCCACCGGCCGCCTGCCAGCCGAAGAAGCACAGCACCACCAGCAGCGGCACGATGATCATCATCTGCACCTGGTCGGTGAAGATGGACGAGCGCAGGCCGCCGTAGGTGGTGTAGAGCAAGGTCGTTCCCATCACGATGGCGGCGGTGGCCCAAAGCGGCACGGGCGCCAGCATCGCGACCAGCTTGGCGATGGCGGTAACCTCGGCCGACAGCGCGATGAACAGGTAGAACAGCATGATGAAGAGCGCCAGGCCATACATGGGCCGGCCGTAGCGCGCCATCAGGAATTCGGTCAGCGTGTGGCCGTGCGGAATCAGCTCGCGCATGCGCCGTCCCAGCGGAATCATGACCAGGCGCGGCGACATCGATCCGAGCGCGTAGCCGATCACAGCGGCCAGCCCGCCCCACGTGGCGGCCTGCGCGGGCGAAAAGAGAATCCATGCGCCCAGCGTGGACGCCATCAGCGTGAGGATCGTGCCAAACGACCCCTGGCTGTTACGGGCGACGATGTAGTCTTCCAGGGTTCCGCGCTTGCGCCGGGTGTACAGCACGCTGGCCAAGGCGAAGCCGCCCGAGAACAGCAACAGCCATATCAGGGCGGTGGTTTGGGTCAACATGAAGGTCGGTCCTCCCGCGGGCGGCATGGAGCCGGACGCGTAACGCGGCGGCCCGCCATCTGGGAGGCCGCAAGATGAATGGAATCAGGGAGGGCGCGCGAGAGACTTGCGGAGTCCTTCCCTTCGCCGGCATTACCCGGATCAGGTTCAAAGGGTTACCGCGTTGGCGCGGAATCTCAGCCCGTACAGGGCTCCCCCAGGAATTGCCGCAAGGTTAGGAGAGCGGCGCGACGATGTCAACGCGCAGCGTGGGAAACGTTGGGCCGGAAATGCCAGGTGGGCGTCGCGGCTGTGCAAGCCCCGCCCCGCGAGGGCGCCCGTCCCGAGGTTTTATGCTAAGTTCGCCCGCTTGCGGCACCCGAGGGCGTGCCGGACGCGGCATTGGATGACGCAACTGCTGACGCAGCTGATGACGCAACTGATGACGCAATCGACGAGCTGATCGCCATGATGCACCTGAACCTGTTCATTTTCGGCTGCGGCCACCATCGCGC
The DNA here is from genome assembly GCA_003454835.1 of Achromobacter sp. Taxonomy (GTDB): domain Bacteria; phylum Pseudomonadota; class Gammaproteobacteria; order Burkholderiales; family Burkholderiaceae_B; genus Achromobacter. The sequence goes on from DMTA01000494.1 coordinate 4,838, forward strand.
GGCCTGGCGCCACCCTGACTCGGCGGCCGAGCGGCTGGGCGACATCAGCTACTACGAAAGCCTGGCCCGCACGGCCGAGCGCGGCAAGCTCGACGCCATTTTCTTCGCCGACGGCCAGTCGATGGACAACATCGGTGACGGCCCGCGCTGGTATCTCGAACCCCTCACCACCATGGCGGCGATCGCCCGCGCCACCACGCACATCGGCCTGATCAGCACGGTGTCCAGCACGTTCTTCACGCCCTTTCATGCGGCGCGCATGGTGGCCTCGCTGGATCACATTTCCGGCGGGCGCATGGGCTGGAACGTGGTGACCTCGATGTTCGACGCCGAAGCGCGCAACCACGGCTACGAATCCATGCCGGGCCACGACTGGCGCTACGCGCGCGCCGAGGAATTCGTCGACGTCGCGCTGCGGCTGTTCGACTCGTGGGACGACGACGCGCTGGTCATCGACCGCAATGGCCATTTCGGCGTGCCGGACCGCCTGCACAAGATTGCGCACCACGGCGAGCACTTTCTGGTGGACGGCCCGCTCACGGTGCCGCGCCCGCCGCAGGGGCATCCGGTGCTGTTCCAGGCGGGCGCCTCGGACCAGGGCCGCGACCTGGCGGCGCGCCGCGCGGAAGCCATCTATGCCGTGGCCTACGACCTGCCGGCCGCGCAGTCCTATTACCGCGACATCAAGCAGCGCGTGCGAGCCGCGGGCCGCGAGGCTTTCGTGCCGATCATGCCGGGCCTCGTGACCTATGTCGGCTCGACCGAGGCCGAGGCCCGTGCCAAGCAACGCGAACTGGACGAGCTGCTGCCCGCGGACGCCTCGTTGCGTCAACTGGGTACGTTCGTCCTGCAGGATTGCTCGGGCTGGGATCTGGACGCGCCCGTGCCGGCCCTGCCCCCGCTGTCCGAGTTCACCGGCCCCAAGGGCCGTTATGCGACCATCCTGCGCATCATCGAAACCGAACAGCCGACCGTGCGTCAGCTGCTCGGCCGGCTGGCCGCGGGCGGCGGGCATTGCACGATGGTGGGCACACCGGAGCAGATCGCGGACCGGATGGAACATTGGTTCAGGAACGAAGGCGCCGACGGCTTCAACCTGATGCCCCCGTCACTGCCGGGCGGCATCGACGACTTCGTGGAGCAGGTAGTGCCGGTGCTGCAACAGCGCGGGCTGTTCCGTAAGGATTACGAACACGCCACGCTGCGCGGGCATCTGGGTCTGGAAAGACCAGGCCGCTGACCGGACTGGCGCCGCACCAAAGGACGTGGCGCGGATCAGCCCGTCTGGGTCGACGGTTCGCGCTTGGTGTCGGGGCTTCGTGGCCGCACGGCCGGCTGCTGCCGGCGTGCGCGGGTGGCAATCCAGTCGTAAAGGCGGACGCCAGGCGCGCGCATCAAGGCGGTGACGATGCCGGTGACCATCAGTCCCACCACGATCCAGGGTAGCCAGGCCATCATGACGCACCCTGGCAGATTGCGGCGGCCGCGACGCAGGGGTTTGACCGGCACTTAAGCGCACGAACCGCGATGCATACGCGCACTGCCGCGCACTGCCTGATCCTGTGGTCAATCATGATGTTGCACATACGAAAACCGCCGCCGCGGGCGTGTACGACTGCCCCGCAGCAAGTTTAAAAAAATGGAATGTAGCGTAGATTATGTTTCGGGAAGCTGCACGAAACGGGGTGAAATCAAAAATCATCAAAACGCTTCGGCCTGCTTGCCACGCCGTCTGCACGCATGAACGCCGCGCCCCGGCGCGGCGCGGTCGCTACAACGCGGTCGCTACAAATACGGCGGCTACAAGTCGGGATACGTGCCCACGATCTCCAGCACGCCGTTGATGACGAACTGCACGCCCATGCAGACCAGCAAAAAGCCCATGACGCGCGAGATGGCTTCGACGCCGCTCTTGCCGATCACAGCGACGATGCGGCCCGCAAAATGCAGGCAGATCCAGAACAGCAGCCCCAGCAACGAAAACACGATGACCGGGGCAACGGCGACCACCCATTGCGCGTAGTCCGGCGCAATGGCCGAATCGACCGACGACGCGCCGCTGATGATCATTGCGATCGTGCCGGGCCCCGCCGTGCCCGGCAATGCCAGCGGCACGAAGGCGATGTTAGGGCTTTGGCGCTCGAGCGCGTCGGCCGTGGCCTCGGCTTCCAGCGCGCGCGGCTGATCCGACGGAAACAGCATGCTGAAGCCGATGCTGACCACGATAAGCCCGCCTGCAATGCGCAGCCCGGGGATGGAAATGCCGAAGGTGTGCATCAGCAGCGCGCCGGCGTAGTACGTCACCAGCATGATCCCGACGACATAGAACGCCGCCTGGGTCACCTGCTTCTGCCGTTCCTTGAACGGAATCTGCTGGCCGAGCGACAGCAGCAGCGTCATGGACGTCAGCGGATTGGCCAGCGGCAGCATCAGCGCCAGACCCAGGCTGACGAGCTTGCCCAGTTGAATCAGTTCATCGATCATGACCGCTCGCTAGAGTGTGCGCGCCGTCTACTCTACCTCACGCGGCCTTGCAGCTCAGCCCGCGGGCAACGGCTGACCCGCCCGATCCCGAACGCCGGCCCCCATTGGCCACCCCGCGGCCAACCCATTCAGCATCGGCCCAGCTAATCATCAGCATCCATTAAACTGATGCAATTCTCGCGGCGGGCCGTGCTGCCTAGCATACAAGCGCCCGCTGCCCGCGGCCCAGCCGCGGCGCATTGCCATAGCCACCCGGAGTTTTCCCTTGAGCGACATCTATCAATTCAGCCGCGGAACCGCCCCGCTGCTGATCTCCATTCCCCACCTTGGCAGCCTGATTCCCGACGCGCAGCGTCCGCACATGACGGACGTTGCCCTGCAATCGGGCGACACCGACTGGCATCTGGACACCCTGTATCAGTTCGCCCAGGCGCTGGGTGCGTCCGTCCTGGGCGCGCGCTATTCGCGTTATGTGGTCGACCTGAACCGCCCGCCCAATGACGAAAGCCTGTATCCCGGCCAGACCAAGACCGGGCTGTGCCCCACTCAGGCATTTCGCGGCGATGCGCTGTACCAGAATGACGCCGTGCTGACCGACGCGGAACGCGCCCAGCGCCTGAACGCTTACTGGAAGCCGTATCACGCCAAGTTGCGCGAAGAAATCGACCGCATCAAGGCCGAGCACGGCACGGTGCTGTTGTGGGAAGCGCACTCGATCGCCAGCGTCCTGCCGCGCCTCTTCGAGGGCAAGCTGCCCGACCTGAACATCGGCACGTCCGACGGCGCTTCCTGCGCGCCCGACATCCTGGCCACCGTGCATGAACAGTTGAACGGCTGCAAGCATTACACCTGGGCCGTCAACGGCCGTTTCAAGGGCGGCTACATCACGCGCCACTACGGTTGGCCGGCCGACAACGTCCACGCCATCCAGCTCGAGATGTGCCAGTCCACGTACATGGACGAAACCTACCCGTACGGCTATCGCCCCGACCTGGCCGACAAGGTCATTCCTGTGGTCGAAGGCATGGTGACCGCCGCGCTGCGCCAGACCACCGCGCGGCAGCGCTAAGCCCTGTCAACACGCCGCCGGACGCCCACGCCATGAACCGCTTTTCCTTCAGCAGCACGGAAAACTATCCGGAATGGAGCCTGCTTCTGACCTGGGTGGCGGTGGTGGAAGCGGCGTCGGTCTCGGGCGCGGCGCGGCTGCTGGGATTCTCGCAGGCGGCGGTGTCGCAGCGGATCAAGCAGCTGGAAGCCGCCATGTCGACCGAACTGCTGGACCGCAGCACCCGCCCCGCCCGGCCCACGCCGGCGGGTGAGCTGCTGTTCGAACACGCCGCACGCCTGCTGGCGCAGGCCGGCGACATGACGGAAAGCGTGCGCAACCTCAGCCGGGCCAAGCGCAACATCGTGCGCTTTGGCTGCGTGGACTCGTTTGCGGGCACGTTGGGGCCGACGCTGATCCACGGCCTGTCCGGCGCGTCGCGCCAGATCCGGCTGTGGTCGGGCATCACGCCCGTGCTGGACAAGCAGCTTGAAGACCGGCAGCTGGATCTCGTCGTCACCACCAGCGCGTCGACGGGCAAGCCCTCCATCCGTAAATACAGCCTGTTCAGCGAGCCCTATGTGCTGATCGTTCCGCGTTCGATGAACATGGACCGGATCGACACGCTCAAGGAACTGGGCCAGCGCGCCCAGTTCATCCGCTACAGCGCGCGCTCTTTCATCGGCGCCGAGATCGACCGGCTGGTCGAGTCGCACGGCGTGATGATCGAACGCACCTACGAATTCGACAACACCGACCCGCTGCTCAGCCTGGTCACGGCGGGGCTGGGGTTCGGCATCAGCACGCCGCTGTGCATCTGGCAGTCGCGCCATTTCCTGGACCAGTTGCGCGTGCTGCCGCTGGCGCCCTTTCTGGGCGCGGCGCGGGCCGACGATCCGGCCCTGTCGCGCACGCTGTATCTAGCCGCGCGCCAGCAGGAGGTCGGCAAGCTGCCTGCCGAGGCGCGGGACGTGATCCTGATGGCGATGGAGCGCCTGATCCAGAAGGAACTGGCCCCGGCGCTCGGGCTGCCGCCGGCCACGCTGTGGCGCAGCCTGCGGCGTTGACGTAATGCCCGAGGCGCCTGGAACGCGGACTTCGGCCGTGAAGGGCTGCCTGCGGCGTCAGTGAGCCATACGGGGTTAGTGAGCCATACGGCGTTAGCGAGCCCTGCGGCGCCAACGCCGCGTCATTACGGCAGCGACGCCGTCAGCGCCGGCACAGCCTCGAACAGATCGCCCACCAGCCCGTAATCCGCCACGCCGAAGATCGGCGCGTCCCCGTCCTTGTTGATGGCGACGATGACCTTGGAATCCTTCATGCCCGCCAGATGCTGGATCGCGCCGGAGATCCCGACGGCCACGTACAGTTCCGGCGCAACGATCTTGCCGGTCTGGCCGACCTGCATGTCGTTGGGCACGAAGCCGGCATCGACTGCGGCACGGGAGGCACCAACAGCCGCGCCGAGCTTGTCGGCCAGCGAGTACAGGTGCTTGAAGTTGTCGCCATTCTGCATGCCACGACCGCCGGAAACGACGATCTTGGCAGCGGTCAGCTCGGGACGATCCGACTTGGCCAGCTCTTCGCCAACGAAAGCCGACTTGCCGGCATCGCCAGCGCCTGAGATCTGCTCGACCGCAGCCGAACCGCCGGTGGCATTCACGGCATCGAAGCCGGTGGCACGCACGGTGATGACCTTGATGGCAGCGCTGGACTGCACGGTAGCGATGGCGTTACCGGCATAGATCGGGCGCTTGAAGGTATCGGCGCTTTCCACGGCGATGATCTCGGAGATCTGATCGACATCCAGTTGAGCAGCAACGCGCGGTAGGAAGTTCTTGCCGTTGGTGGTCGCTGCAGCCAGCACGTGGCTGTAGTTCTTCGCCAGGTCGGCGATCAGCGGCGCGACGTTTTCCGGCAGCTGATTGGCGTAAGCCGCGTCGTCAGCGACCAGTCCCTTGGCCACGCCTTCGATCTGCGCGGCTGCTTCACCGATGGCACCGCAGCCACTGCCGGCTACCAGTACGTGGATGTCGCCACCGATGGCCTGGGCGGCGGCAACGGTGTTCAGAGTAGCGGCCGCGAGGACGGCATTATTGTGTTCAGCGATAACCAGGATAGTCATTTAGATTACCTTCGCCTCGTTCTTCAGTTTCTCGACCAGTTCAGCCACGGACTTGACCTTGATACCGGCGCTGCGAGCAGCCGGCGCTTCGACTTTCAGGGTCTTAACGGTCGACGTGGTGGTGACACCCAGTGCATCCGGAGTCAGCGTTTCCAGCGGCTTTTTCTTGGCCTTCATGATGTTCGGCAGCGACGCGTAGCGCGGCTCGTTCAGACGCAGGTCGGTGGTGACGATCGCCGGCAGGCTGAGCGCGACGGTCTGCAGGCCGCCGTCGATTTCGCGGGTCACGTTGACCTTGTCGCCAGCCACTTCCACCTTGGAGGCGAAAGTGCCCTGGGCATAGCCGGTCAGCGCGCCGAGCATCTGCCCGGTCTGGTTGTTGTCGCTGTCGATCGCCTGCTTGCCGAGAATGACCAGCTGCGGCTGCTCCTTGTCGACCACGGCCTTGAGCAGCTTGGCGACCGCCAGGGAGTTCAGTTCATCGCTGGACTCGACCAGCACGGCGCGGTCGGCGCCCAGCGCCAGCGCGGTGCGCAGCTGCTCCTGGGCAGCGGTCGGACCGATGGAGACGACAACGATTTCGCTCGCCACGCCCTTCTCTTTCAGGCGTACGGCTTCTTCCACGGCAATTTCGCAGAAGGGGTTCATCGACATCTTGACGTTGGCGAGGTCAACGCCCGAATTGTCCGCCTTGACGCGAACCTTGACGTTGTAATCGACCACTCGTTTGACAGCTACAAGAACCTTCATGGATTCCTCGTTACTCTCCGGTGAATAGAATTCCGCCGAGGCGAACCGAGCCTTGCTCGTGGCTTGGGTTTTGATAGCCGCTGCCCTGTTCGGCGAGTGCAAACCGTCCGTATCTTGACCGCAGGCCGCGGACGGGGTCAACAACGCATATGACCCGTCATAACGACGCGGTTCGGGCGATTCTAACAGGCTTCCAGAAAATTCAAACAAACGTTTGTATTGGACCGATTCGAGCGTCTATATATAATGCGCCGGCCCGGCTCGGTCAGGGACCGATCACAGCCCTCCACCACTTATATAACAACCAAGCCCTGAGTAGGAGAAAGCCCAATGGAACGCGAATACATGGAATTCGACGTTGTCATCGTCGGCGCCGGCCCTGCAGGCCTATCCGCAGCCTGCCGCCTGAAGCAGAAAGCCGCCGACGCTGGTCAGGAAATCAGTGTATGCGTCGTTGAGAAAGGCTCCGAAGTAGGCGCCCATATTCTATCCGGCGCAGTCTTCGAGCCGCGCGCACTGAATGAGCTGTTCCCTGACTGGAAAGAGCTCGGCGCCCCGCTCAATACGCCGGTCAAGCGTGACGACATCTACCTGCTCAAGACGGCCGAAGCCGCCAGCAAGCTGCCCAATGCACTGGTCCCCAAGACCATGCACAACGAAGGCAACTACATCATTTCCCTCGGCAACCTGTGCCGCTGGCTGGCCCAGCAGGCCGAGAACCTGGGTGTCGAGATCTACCCGGGCTTCGCCGCTCAGGAAGCGCTGATCGACGAGAATGGCATCGTGCGCGGTATCGTCACCGGTGACCTTGGCGTCGACCGCGAAGGCAATCCGAAGGAAGGCATGTACACGCCAGGCATGGAGCTGCGAGCCAAGTACACGCTGTTCGCCGAAGGCTGCCGCGGTCATATCGGCAAGCAGCTAATCAACCGCTTCCAGCTCAACGCCAACGTCGACCCGCAGCACTACGCCATCGGCATCAAGGAACTGTGGGACATCGACCCGGCCAAGCATGAGCAGGGTCTGGTCGTGCACACCGCGGGCTGGCCGTTGAACGACGAAAACACTGGCGGTTCCTTCCTTTATCACCTGGAAAACAATCAGGTGGTCGTCGGCCTGATCGTCGACCTGTCGTACAGCAACCCGTATCTGTCGCCGTTCGACGAATTCCAGCGCTACAAGCACCATCCGGTGATCAAGCAGTATCTGGAAGGCGGCAAGCGCGTTTCCTATGGCGCACGTGCGATCGCCAAGGGCGGCATCAACTGCCTGCCGAAAATGGTATTCAACGGCGGTGCACTGATCGGCTGCGACGCCGGCACCCTGAACTTCGCCAAGATCAAGGGCAGCCACACGGCGATGAAGTCCGGCATGCTGGCTGCCGAAGCCGCTGCGGACGCACTGCTGGCCGGACGCGAAGGTGGCGACGAGCTGACCGCGTACGAAGAGGGCTTCAAGTCCAGCTGGCTGTACGACGAGCTATACAAGAGCCGCAACTTCGGCGCTGCCATTCACAAGTGGGGCGCAATCAAGGGTGGCGCGTTCAACTTCATCGATCAGAACATCTTCGGTGGCAAGATCCCCTTCACCCTGCACGACACCAAGCCGGACTACGCCTGCCTCAAGACGGCTGCAGAGTCGAAGAAAATCGACTACCCCAAGCCGGACGGCAAGCTGAGCTTCGACAAGCTCTCCTCGGTATTCCTCTCCAACACCAACCATGAGGAAGAGCAACCGGTTCACCTGAAGCTGACCGATCCGAGCATTCCGATCGAGAAGAACCTGCCGATGTACGACGAGCCGGCCCAGCGCTATTGCCCGGCAGGCGTCTACGAAGTCGTCAGCAACGACGATGGCAGCAAGCGCTTCCAGATCAACGCGCAGAACTGCGTGCACTGCAAGACCTGCGACATCAAGGACCCGGCGCAGAACATCACCTGGGTCGCGCCCGAAGGTACCGGCGGGCCGAACTACCCCAACATGTAAGACCAGCAAAAAAGGCTCCCTCGGGAGCCTTTTTCGATCATGGGTAACGAAACAGCCGGCGCACTACTCAGCGGCGCCAATCGGGAAGAACGTCCCGCCACTCCACACACCGAAGTAATCCTTGCCATCTACCTTGCCGGGCACCGCCAGCTCCACAAGCTCATAAAACACATTGCGATGGATCAGTGCCTCGAGGTTGGCACGCACATGCACATATGGCGCCGGCTCCTGCGTTTGCGGGTCGGTGACAACGCGCAAAGGGTGCTCTTCACCAGCTTCGACCTCGTCCTCGACATTGGTGATAAAGCGCAGGCTTTGCGTCTCACCCTCGCCACTGACTTCCAGCCGGACCGCAACGAAAGGCGCATCTTCGACCTGGATACCGACCTTCTCTACCGGTGTCACCAGGAAGTAGTCGTCGCCGTCGCGGCGAATCACCGTGGAAAACAAACGCACCATTGCCGGCCGCCCGATCGGCGAACCCTGATAGTGCCAGGTCCCGTCGCGCGCGATGCGCATGTCCAGATCGCCACAGAACGGAGGGTTCCACAGATGCACCGGCGGCATCCCTTTCTTCTTCCCGCCAGCGGACAGCTGCGCAAGCAGATCCCCAGCCTTGCCTGTATCGGTCATTCGGTCCTCCTCGATTGAATGAGGTAATCGCCTGTTCCCGATACTGCCACATCGCTCAACGTGACAGGCCCAACAACCGACGAGCATAGTCCTGCAGTGGCGGACGCAAGAGTTGCTCCGGCTTTGCATCGTAGATGCCGAGCACGCCGCCACGATTACGAATGCGAGCGGTATCGACCAGATAGCGAGTTCCGGTCTCCACCAGCATCAACTGCACCACGCCGGAATCGACACCAAGGCGATCCAGTGCGCGCTGATCGTTCAGCTCGTCGAAACTGCCGATGCGATCATCAGCCGCGGCAAACCGCAGATACAGCAGATAATGCGCGCCCATTGCCGACGCTTCGGCCATTGCCTCCTCAAGCCCGAGCGGGCCACGGGCTCGACGAACCATTGGGAAGTACTCGACAAACCCGCTGAAGGCCTCTTCGGCCACGACGTTCGGCCGCGGGTATGCGTCTCCGGGCGGCACGAAATGTCCCTGCGCGATATAGATGAATGAGTCCGCCTGCAGGCGCCAGGAGTTTGAACGACGGGTTTCGCTATGATCCAGAATTCCGGCATCGCGAAGGTGATAACGGGTACCCTCCGCCATGTCGCTGACCTTCATGCAGCCAGAAAGCAAGAGCAATGCAAGCAAGCCTGGCACTGCCAGTAACAGAAATCGCATGAAACTCACCTCATAGGACGACGACGAAAAACCGACGATTCGACAGCCAATGCAGCATCCACGCCACTTCCAGCACCGAGGCGAGCCGGTTCAGCTGGATGCTCTCGACTCCCCGCTCGAACGAGGCGGCTACAGCCCTCGCTGCCACTCCTGACGCAACGGAGCGTTACGCGGGTCTTCGATGGCCTCACGTACCCGACGCAGCAGGCCAGGCTTATCGGCACCCAAAATGCCTTTAAGCACCAGATAATTGGACGCGTGATCGCTGCGAAAAACCGTATCGGTCAGCTGCAGATCCTCCAGCAACCACTCCAGTTCGCGAAACAGATCGGCCGGCACCAGCGGCTCGAAATCCTCGAAGGTTTGCCGAAAACGCGCTTCACCCTGCGGAAAACTGACCACCAGCGTGGACAGAAACTCGGGCTGCGCTGCATTCATCAGCCGCGCCGAATTGCGTGCGTGCTGGCGACTCAGTTGGCGACCGCCAAGCCCGCTGAGAATCATCACCGAGCGTGCGATGCCCGCCGCCCCCAGCTTATCCAGCGCGCTGAGCGTCGATTCATAGGTCTCCCCCTTGTTGACCAGCGCCAGCACCTCATCGTCGCCGGACTCGGCACCGACATAGGCCATGCCGAGCCCCGCATCCGCCAGTTCCTGCAGCTCGGCAACCGACTTCTTGCGCAGGTTGCGTGGCAGGCAATAGCTCGAGACACGTTGAACTTCGGGCAGGCACTGGCGGATCTGTTCAAGGATTCTCAACAGCCGGTGGGTCGGCAACACCAAGGCGTCACCATCGGCGAGGAATACGCGTTGCACGATCAACTGCTCGCCGCAACGACGGATCTCGTCGAGAACCTCCGCCTCATCGCGAGCACGAAACTTCTTCTGCGGCGAGGTATACATCAACGGCGAAGCTAGCCCTAGAAGGTCCTAAAAATGCCCAATCAATGCTTCAACGCCGATTTTTGGCGGCTTCTTTTTAGGATAATTTCTAGGATGCAAAAAAATACTCCATCCTGAATCTTGAGACTCTTTCACCCCAATCAGGGCCGCTCGCCACGACGTCAATTAGGAGCTAAGGGGCGACCTACCGTCCAAGCAGACCCTACTGTGGATTTAGCCCTCATCTAACCAATATCTATCTGGGCCCCGCCCTCACCGCAAGCGCCGTGATCTGAACAATGTGGCTGTATCCACGCATCTCAGTGGTCCCCGTCAGCTGAGGAGCGGAGCTGTCCGTGTCGAGATTTTTTGAGCCAGGATATGAGGGTTCGCTTTTGCCCTAGAGGACGCTGGTGACAGGCCCCTATCGGCCAAAACCTGCCCGTGGTGACAGTCGCAGTCGAACCTGGATTTCCTGCGTCTTTAGTGATGTAAGTCAATCATAATCGTGCCGGCGGGAATATCGCGGAACAGCCATCGCCCATCGGATAGCTTTTGCATGGCGCTGCCAGAGACCGGCCGCAGGCCAGTTGGCAACTCAAATACCAGATCTTTAATAGGCTCTTGCGCTTGGACGTTGAGCACAATTTGACCGCGTTGCGCCAGCACATCGACCTCGACTTTATCGCGTGCAGCCCACCAGCTGCCGTACTGGCTCATGGTTCCAAACCAGGCGAATGGTTTGAGTCGAGGAAGGATCTGCTCCAAGAAGCGGTACTTATGGTCAACTTCATTCGGGTGAAGCAGCATCACGTAACTTGCGCCATATCGGGCAAGCTTCTCGGCCAGCTCAACCGCCTCCTCGACTCGCTGATCCATAATCGGCGGTATCTCATCTTCAATCGCAATTGGAAACTCAAACACTGTCGTTTCATCGCTATACATCCGTTGCGTGTTTGTGCGAAACGGTAAGTGTGTGGTGAGGTTCCCTGCAGTTGCTGAACTCGAAAAGCGATAGCCCGATGCGGCCAGAGCCTCAGGGAGGCGAGGCGGTGTTGCTAGATAGCCGGGACGGAACGAGACCACCGAGCGACCGGTCAGTTGCTCCAACAAAAAGCGGCTCACCCTAAGCTCGCCCATCACCGTCGCACCTTGCGTATCGCCGAGAGCCTTAACCCTCGGCTGGTAGGTCGGATATTGCTCGCTCCCATCACCAAGCGGAAGCGAGGCGTACATGTCGGAATGGCTAACTGAGTGGCTGGCTATCTCCATACCAGCCGCCACCAAGGCATCCATCGCAGCAAGCGTACGGTCGTTGAAAAAACCTTCGTCCTGAAAGTCGCGGTAGTATTTTGTTTGTAGGAAAAAGGTTGCCGGTATTCCTTCCCGCACGAGCAAGTCCCGATAGGCAAGTAGATTGCCCATCGACTTGACGTAATCCACATCAAACGTCACGACCGCAGCCAGGCGTTGGCCTTGTGGCACAGAGCCAATCGTGACGGCTTGCGGTTCGTGCTGGCGATAGACAGCCCTGAGCCAGCGCAGCCATACGTCGACGGACGGCTCATAACCATTGGCATAGGCCCGGTAGCCTTGGTCATTACGATCGTTGTGCGCTCGCATGATGAAAAAGCCGAGGTCAAAACCCAACGCATATGCGCTGCCGCCTGCCTTGTTGTCTCCTCTGACCAAAGCGGCGGATCCGTCTTCGAACCTGGCCAAAACCTGCTGCGCATTCACATACGTTTGCGTGCCAATCCAACTTGTCGGCAGATCAGGCTGGCCAAGCAGTACTGTCTTTTCATGGGGATCGCTGATCCAGCCAAGGGCTGGCGCTTGTTCGAAGGTGATACTGTGGTGAGCTCGCGATTCCAAAGTCGTTTCGAAGCCAAACAGATCGTGTAGTCCGCCACCCAGCACTTGTGTGGCTATTAGAGTCCGTCCTGCTTCCACGTGGCGGCGCAGCGCTGTGCGCCCAGCATCGTCAAGGGTGCGTCCCGAAAGCAACGGATACACGAGGACGACGTTATGACGAGTAGCCTCGGCGACGTCATCGGTAATAGTGAACGGCACGCCGATACTTTTGAGGCCATGCGCCAGGCCGAGCCAAGCGGAATCCTTATCGGTCAACAAGATTGCAAGACGAGAAGGCTCTCCGCTGGCAAAGCGATTCCAGTCGGAACGCCCCTGGTCAGAGATATGGCTCACTTCAGTGGGCCCGTTTAGATCATCTAAGCGATCAAATGTGTTTCGCTCGATAAAAGCGGTAACGGCAACAATCAGCAAACTGACAAGAACTATAATGGCGATGACACGTGCCAAGATGGCAGGCTTGTTTACGAACGGCACGAAGACCTCGTCGGTGCAGGTAGAAAATTAGCATCTTGGAGCAATGCGAGGTAGGAAACGTTAGAGCGGCAACCGGCTCCTGCTGCTTCCGGATCGTAGCTGTTTCGTTTATTAGCAATAGATTTTCATAGTTGTTGGCCGGTTGGATAATATTCCCACTCTTGCCAGTCGATACCCCCTACAGCCAAAGGCTGCAGCCTAGCCCGCCAAAAGCTGTCCTGCTCTTGAAGTAGAGCCTGTGCTGCGCCGCCCCAGGTTTCTTCAGGCGCAAGCTGAGGCTCTATGCTCTGCGCGAGTCGAAAGCGCACGGCCGGCCAGCGCTGAGCGATTTTCTCCGTGAGCTGGGCGCTGCGTTCAGCACTGCGGGTGTAGATCATCAAACTCACCTTACTAACACCGATGGAAGGTAGCTCACACGGAGCGCAAGGAAAGCCACCCATCTCCTCAGTAAACCAGCGGTAATGGCTCGATATTTCGACAGGCCAAGGACTAGCGGCTGCCACATGCTTTAGCGTGTCCAGCCATTCACGCACATGTTTCGCCGGAACCGGCCAGCCACGCTGCTCAACTTCCAGATCCAGATGAAGTGCTGAGAACGACACAGACTTCAATTTCGAAATGATGGCGATCAGCGAAGCGCGGTGCTCAGGCGCCATCCAGTCTGGATCACCCAAAAGCAGCACAGGCTCGAAGCCACGTTTTCTGAGCGTTATGGCAACCGCATCGAGCGTCCGCACAACTTCTGGTTGCGCTAATTGCTCGGCGCTCAGCCCGATATATAGACGTTGGATGCCCGTGCGGTCCAGGCGAGACAGCTCGTCGGTTCGAGTAGCAGGATTGAGCAACGCACGGCTATCCCAAATGTACACGCCCCGTCTCCAGGACTGGGTAGCTTCAGGTTCAGCAGCGTTTACTTCCAGAAAGTGCAATTGCGCCGGTGACATAACCTCTGCCGGCGCAGCGAAAGCCAGGCAACTTAGCAAGCCGCACACTAGAAGCTGGCGCATTTGAAACTTCTTCGCTTTAAGGAGAACCCACCACGGTGCCATGGCTGATGATTCACGATCACGTCGCAGCATTTCATTGAGCATCGCAACCGCGCTCCAGCATCGAATGACAATATGAGCCACGGAAGATCTGGACGCCCCGCCACAGGCGTAGGTATCCGCGTAGCGATAGTTTTGCACCATGCGAATCTAACGAGTGGCGGTTTCACGTTATCAACCAAAACCGTCACTAGTGACTAGGAAGCCTCAGGGGTACGAGTCGTCAAGAAGCCAGCGGACATTGAGGGGCAGCAAATCATGTGCCGAGACGAGGTTTCCAATCCCCGCCCCGCTAAACGGTATGTTGCATACAGCCAGCGCTGCAAGCGAACTGCATAGGTCAGCCCGTCCAGCTACACGGGTGGACACAATCTGCTTCGGGTCGATCGCTCTCAAGGACTGCTTTTGGCCGATTTCTGCCCGTTTCATCGCGAACATCACACGCTCAGCGTCTCAACCTGTGCGAGCTGCTTAGCATCCGCTGATTCAGGCATCAATAAGTCAACCTGCTTGTCAGTCAGGCTCAATGACTGGCCGAATGCAGTCAAGCACACCGGGATCATTTAACTTGCACCGGCCGGCTGAGAATCAGAAACAAGCCAATAATTGCTGCCTGTAATGCTGGGAAAAGCTGACCTGATAAGCTGGCTCAGTTGCATACCCACCTAGCGAGATTATGTGCGTAGCCTGTGACCCAACACCCTGTTCCGCACAACCCACGCCGGCACCATCGACACCTTCGACATGACCAAATTCACCAATCGGATCAGGCTTTGCGCCTGGGGTAAGCCCCGGCATTTGCACATATCTCAGAACCGCCAGGTCATCCGGCAGGTCATCCGCAATTCGCTCCGCAAAGCCCTGCAGCATCGGCTCCGCTAGCATGAACAGCCAGGCCTGATCGTCTGATTCGCCTGTACGCCGAAGCACCCGCCCCAGCACTTGCCGGTAATGCAGCTCAGTGCGGATGCGGCTGAGGTAGCAGCAAACTTGCAAGCGTGGAATGTCGGTACCTTCACTGATCATGCCCACAGCGACAATCCAGCGGCAGGCGCTACCCCTGAATGCATTGATCACCTGCTGCGCATCCGGGGTTTTGTTGGTCACGACATGGCAATTTTCACCCCTAGCTTCTAACGCCTGGGCTGCTTGTTGGGCGTGTTCGATGTCGGTGGCCACCACCAAACCGGCTGCATCAGGTTTGAACTGGCGAAGCTCTTCGAGCTTGCCGCAGCCAAGGTCGACGATCTGATTGATCACCTCGTCATGACGCAGCAGTTGCTCGTAGGTAACAGGTGAATCCCCCAAAAGCTTGGCGATGCTGGGAAATAGCCTAACGGAGCTATCTGCGCCAAGTTCTTCCGTAAGTTTCACCTGCTGATTGTCGAGCAACCCAATGCGAGGGGATCGGCACACGCCGTCGGTAATGGCGTCTCTCAAGCCATAACGGTAATCGCAGATCAGATGCCCCTCGGGCGACGAGTAGCGAGCCAAGGAGATGGCCTTGTCATCCGTACGCCAGGGCGTACCAGATAGGGCCAGCGTGAAAGCAGCGCGGTCCTGTATTCGATGCAGTATCTGCTGTCCCCAGGAATTGCTGAGCAGCGGATCGTGGCCGGCACAGTGGTGGATCTCATCGAACACCGCGAGCACGCGATAGTTATCAAGCAGCCGCCAGAACCCCTCATCTCGGTATTCCATAGCCTGGTAGGTGAATGCCGCACCCACAGCGCCTATCTGGCCATCGAGACGCCTGCCAAGCACCGTGGCAAAGGTCGAGCGGAAGCCCTCAACGACCTGGCTGGACGGCGCAAAGCACAACACCAGATCAATTCTGTCCTGCTCAAGCAGCCGGCTGGCCAGCTCTGCTGCCATGCGTGTCTTGCCAGCACCCGGCGTTGCCTGGCAGAAGAAGTGCGGCGTGGCGATAAAGTGCTCCAACGCCGTGTTGATGCAGCTGAGTTGCCAGTCACGCAGTGATCTGGTCATCGTGCGGCGGCAAGCGTCTTGAGTGTCTTTTCGATGGCGCGAAGATGCCCGAGCAGCCGTGAACTACGATCTCTTGCCTCCAGGTACTCGCCCTCAACCTTGTCCCGCAAATGCGGCATGTCTGACAAGAGCAGTTTGAATCTCTCTGCCTCGCCCATCGAAGACAGGAAGTCCAAGCGGATTTCTTTGTGGAGCGCTTCCAAGCGCTGATCCACATCGACTGAAGGCTTAAGCGGCAAAACCGCATTATCGAGCACTACAGGTTCCTGCTCGAACTCAAGTGCAGATTTGAGACTGTTCTCGAACCCGTTATTGATCAGCTCCAGCTGCAGATGCGCCGGAATCGGCAGAAGGTGATAGACCTGACCTCGAACACGGCGATCTTTATCAAGTACAACCCAGCCCACGCGCAGCAATCGGCGGATCTGCTCATACACATAGCGGCGCACATCGGCGATACGGAAATTCATGCCATCTAGGCTTTTGGCATAAGCATCGCGAAGCTCACGGGTCGTGAACATCGTGTGCCCTTCCTCCTGAAGCAGCTCATACAGACGCCTGTCGAAGATAAACGAGGCCGATTTCATTGAGGAACCAGAAGAGTTAGCGCGAAAGAAATGCGGATTAT
>DMTA01000028.1 GCA_003454835.1 Achromobacter sp.
CGCCAGCGCGCTGATCGACGGCATGGGCGGCCTGGGCTATCCGGTCGCCGCGCAGGCCATGAACCTGGCCGTGGACAAGGCGTTGGAACACGGCGTGGGCGCCGTCTCGGTCTGCAACTCGCACCACTTCGGCGCTGCGGGTGTCTATGCCCGCATCGCGGTCGAGCGCGGCGTGGTGGGGCTGGTCACCAGTAGCGCCAACGGCGTCATCATGGTGCCCACGCGCGGCGCGATGCCGATGCTGGGCACCAATCCCATCGCGTTCGGCGCGCCCGCGGCGTACAACGAGCCCTTCCTGCTCGACATGGCGACGACGACCGTCGCGGCCAACAAGGTCAAGGTGTACGACTTCCTGGGCAAGCCCTTGCCGCCGGGCTGGGCCGTGGACGGGCAGGGCGCGCCGGTCACGGACGCCGATACGGCCATGCAGTACATCTTCAAGCGCCCCGATGGCGGCCTCACGCCGTTGGGCGGCACCACCGCCATGAGCAGCCACAAAGGCTATGGCCTTGCGATGATGGCGCAGATCCTGGGCGGCACGCTCAGCGGCAGCGCGTTCGCCGCGCGGCGTGCTGCCACACGTCGTCCCGGCGAGCCCGACGACGTCGGACATTTCTTTCTGGCACTCAACCCCGACGCCTTCCGCGCGGCCGGGTCGTTCGAAACCGACATGGACGACATGATCGACGCGATGCACGACCCGCCGCCGCCCGACCCCGCCGAGCCCGTGCTGGTGGCGGGCGAGCCCGAGGCGGTCGAGCGCATGCGCCGGCTGCGCGAGGGCATCCCGATTCCTGCGGCGCTGGCGGAACGCCTGCGCGGCATCTGCGAGCGCGCGGGCACGGCTTACCTGCTGGATCCGGCCTGAGCGACGGCTGAGGAGCGCGCCGCGCCCGCGGGCCAACCCGGGATCCATTTATCCCGCAGGTCCGGAGCGTTATGCATTCCCGTGGCCATCGGATTTCAAGTTTTCTCTTCAAGACATGAGGTCAGCAATGAATTCACCTCTTCCCAATCGCTTCCGGCAACGCATCCTGGCCCGCGAGCGGCTCATCGGATTCTGGATGTGCATGTCCAGCCACATCACCGCCGAGCTCGTCGGCTTGGCGGATTTCGATTGGCTGCTTCTGGACGGCGAGCATTCGCCGAATGAGGTGCCGATGTTCCTGCAGCAGCTTCAGGCTCTGCAGGGCAGCGCAAGCGCGGCCGTGGGTCGTCCGTCCTGGAATGATCCGGTCGAGATCAAGCGGCTGCTGGATATCGGCTTCTACAACCTGTTGATTCCGTTCATCGAATCCGAAGAGGACGCCCGCCGCGCGGTGGCCGCCACGCGCTACCCGCCACAAGGCATCCGGGGCGTAGCGGGTGCGATGCGCAGCAACCGCTACGGCACGGTGCCGGACTATCTGCACACCATCAATGACAACATCTGCGTGCTGCTGCAGATCGAAAGCCGGCCCGGCATCGAGGCGGTGGATGATATCGCCGCTGTCGAAGGCGTGGATGGCGTGTTCATTGGCCCGTCGGACCTGGCTGCGGCATTGGGGCATGTTGGCAACCCCGGCCATCCCGAGGTGCAGGAAGCGATCCGCCACCTCCATCAGCGCGTGACCGCGCAAGGCAAGGCCGTGGGCATTCTGGCGCCCGTGCATGCCGACGCGCGCCATTACCTGGACATGGGCATGCACTTCGTGGCCGTGGGGACCGACCTGGGCGTGTTCAAGCAGGCGACCTTCGCATTGCGCGAGGCGTTTCCGACCTGATGCCTTGATGTGCCAGTCGCCGGGCACGGCGCTGGCCGTTGCTAGCGAAACTGCTACTCCGGCGCCGGACAGGCACACTGTCCGGCGCCGTTTGTTTTTGCAGGCGGCTTATTCTTCCAGCGCGAGCAGTTCGGCAACCGTCTGGCGGCGCCGGATCAGACGCGCCTCGCCCTGGTCCAGCAGGACTTCCGGCGCGAGCGGACGGCTGTTGTAGTTCGAGGACATCGACGAACCATAGGCGCCCGCATTGTGAAAGACCATGAAATCGCCGATGCGCGGACGCGGCAGCAACTGGTCGGACATGACGCCGCCTTCGTTCTGCGTGAACACGTCGCCCGATTCGCACAGCGGGCCGGCCACTGCGATGCGCGTCTGCGGCGCGTCCTGCGGGTCGCTGCCGTCCGGCGCGTGCACCGAGATGCGGTGATAGCTGCCGTACATGGCCGGGCGCATCAGGTCGTTGAAGCCCGCGTCGACCAGCGCGAAGTCTCGCTCCGGACGCCGGTTGATCGAATGCACCTCGGCGACCAGCACGCCGGACTCGGCGATCAGGAAGCGGCCGGGTTCGATCTCTAGACGGACCTCATGACCCAGGTACTGGGCGATGCGCTGGCGCGCCGCATCCCATTGTTCGAAATAGTGATCGCAGTCGATGCGCGGCTCGCCGTCGCGGTAGGGGATAGACAGCCCGCCGCCCGCCGAGATGGCTTCGATGTCGTGATCCAGCGACTTCACCACGTCCACCATGGCGTCGCACACGCTGGACAGATGACCGTAGTCCACACCGGATCCGATGTGCATGTGCACGCCCACCAGCTTCAGGCCATGGCGGCGGACAATGGCGACGGCTTTGGCCACGTCGCCGATCCAGATGCCGTGCTTGCTTTGCGGACCGCCGGTATTGGTCTTGTTGCTGTGGCCGTGGCCAAAGCCCGGATTGATGCGCAGCCAGACGCGATGGCCCGGCGACGCCTCACCCACGCGCGACAGCATGTCCAGCGAGCCGGCGTTGACCGTGATGCCGTGCTTGAGCGCGGTGGCCAGCGTGGCGTGGTCGATCAGGTCCGCCGTGAAGACGATGCCTTCCGGTTCGCTGCGCGGGTCGAAACCGGCAGCCAGGCTGCGCTCGATTTCGCCCAGGGATACCGCATCCACCACCACGCCTTGCGCGCGCATCAGGCGCAGGATGTGAAGATTCGAGCACGCCTTCTGGGCGTAGCGGATCGTATCGAAGCGGCGCAGTTGGGCGATGCGTTCGCGGATGACGGCGGCGTCGTACACCCAGAGCGGCGTGCCATGTTCGGCGGCAAGTTGAGTGAGCTGGCGCGAATCGAAGGTCATGATGGAAGGGAGTCGTGTGGAAAGTGAAGCGAAGGCGGCATGATGCCTGCGTCAGTCCATCCAGTAAAATGCTTTGATTTCGTGGATCAATTCATTCCTGATATGGGGGCGCGATGCTGACGCATCGTCATATTGAAGTCTTTCGCGCGGTGATGATCGCGGGCAGCGTCACCAAGGCAGCCGAACTGCTCAACACATCGCAGCCTACCGTCAGCCGCGAGCTGGCGCGCATGGAGCAGACGATCGGTTTCGCGCTCTTCGAGCGTATTGCGGGGCGCCTTCGGCCCACCATGCCCGCGCTGGCGCTCTTCGAAGAGGTGCGGCAGTCCTACGCCGGCCTTGAGCGCGTGGCGTCCGCAGCGGCCCGTTTGCGGGCGTTCCGCGAAGGGCAGCTCTCGGTGATTGCTTTGCCGGCTTTTTCGCATTCGATCCTGCCCGACGCGTTCCTGCGCTTTCATGGTCGCCACCCCGGCGTGAGCCTGTCGGTCGAAACCCAGGAATCACCGTTGCTGGAAGAGTGGCTGACGGCGCAGCGCTACGACCTGGGTCTGACCGAACACGATGCCCCGCCCGCCGGCACCCGGCTGGAATTGCTGGTGCAGGTCGACGAGGTCTGCGTGCTGCCTGACGGCCATCCGCTGCTGGCGCGCGCGGCAGTCGAACTGGCGGATTTCGAGGGACAGGCCTTCGTCAGCCTGTCTGCCAGCGATCCCTACCGCGTGCAGATCGACGAAGCGTTCGCTCAGGCGGGCGTGTTGCCCCGGTCCATCGTGGAGACGCCCACGGCGGTGTCGGTCTGCACGTTCGTGCGGCAAGGGCTGGGGCTGGCGATCATCAATCCGTTGACGGCGCTGGACTTCGTGGGCCGTGGGCTGCACATCCGGCCGCTGATGCGGTCGTTTCCATTTCGCGTCAATGTGGTGCTTCCGGAACACCGTCCCGGCAATCCGCTGGTCGGCGCGTTCATGGAATCGCTGCGTGATGCGGCGGCAGCCATCAAGGGCAGGCTGGCGGCCGCAGAATCCGCAGGAATATGACGGCAGGCGCGGCCGGGATGGGGGGGTGTGAGCAGGCTGAGGCGCCGCGGGTGCTGGGGCTAGGCGCGCGCAGCAAGCCGCCCAGGCAAACGGCGCAGACAACAAAAAAGGATGCCCGTGGGCATCCTTCTTCATTTGCCGTATTCGTGTCGCCCCGTAAGACCAGGGCGGCAGAATGGCTTAGGCCAGCGCCTTGATGGCGGCAGCCAGGCGGCTCTTGTGGCGAGCGGCCTTGTTCTTGTGGATGATGTTCTTGTCAGCCACGCGATCGATCACGCTGGTGGCCTTCTGGAACACTTCGCCAGCCGCAGCCTTGTCGCCAGCGGCGATGGATTGGCGAACGCGCTTGATGGCGGTGCGCAGCATCGAGCGCAGGCTGGAATTATGCTTGTTGCGCTCAACGGATTGGCGAGCGCGCTTGCGGGCTTGGGCGGTATTGGCCATGTTGCTTTGTAAGTTGAATTCGGCAAAGTCGAACATTGTAGCAAGCCCTGTGGGGAATGCAAGCTTTTAATGTCGCTTTAACCGATGGAGCGCCCGTCAACCGGGCGGGAGGGCGCTGCTGGGAAGAATTCCCGGGTTGGAGAACCCTTGCGTCTGATCCTCTTGAAAATTCGAGGAAAATTCGCGGCGCCTATCGATAAAACCAATGGTCAAACCACTGGATAAAAACTAGGTATCGATTATACAACGGAAACCGCGCTGCCCGGCACCCCTTCGGGGCAGTCGTTGTCAGGCGGCGACGTTGATGGAGACAAACCACGGCGTGAGACGGCGCACCTGGATCGGCATCTGGTCTTGCAGGCTGTCCAGCGCGGCGTCGGTGTCGTCCAACGGAAAATGGCCGGACACGGGCAGGCCTCCGGCGGCCATCGACACGCGCAAGGCGCCGCTGCGATAGGGGCGCAGCGCTGCGATGACTTCGCCCAGCGGGCGGCCACGGGCCTCAACCCAGCCCGATTCCCAGGCGGCTTCGGCCATGAGCTCGGCGCGCGGCGTGTCCATGCGG
>DMTA01000032.1:0-320 GCA_003454835.1 Achromobacter sp.
CCGCACTGCCCTGGTCCGGCGCCAGCGCCGCGTGCCTGGGCATGCAGGTGCATGCGCATCGCGGCGCGCCCGCGCTGCCCGAGAACTCGTTGGCCTCGATTCGTGCGGCTTATGCCGGCGCGTGGGATGGCGTCGAAATCGACATGCAGCGTCTGAAGGACGGCGCCTGGGTGCTGCACCACGACCTGCTGACCGGCAGGACGGTAAGCGGCGTCGGGCGCAAGGCCGTGCTGCAACTGTCCAGCGACCAATGGCGCGACGCCAAGTTGACGGGCGCAGGTGGTGGAGCGCCCCCGCCTTTCCTGACCGATGCGCTGCCA
>DMTA01000032.1:442-4364 GCA_003454835.1 Achromobacter sp.
CCGCCAAGACCTTCAATGCGGAACTGAAGGTCGTCTACCGCGACTGCGCGCCGGTCTCCAAGCTGGTCGCCGGCATGAAGGCCGCCCTGCCGCACGGCAACTGGATGATCACGTCCGCCTTCCCCGAGGCGCTGCGCTGCGTGCGCGGCACCGACCGGCAGGGATACCTGGGCCTGATCGTCTTTGACCCGCGTCATGCTGATTCCCTGGGCGCAAGCCCGCTCGGCAAGTATGTGTCGCAGCGCGCCACCGCGCCCAAGCTGACGCGCCAGTGGCTGGCCAATCTGGCCGCGACCGTCGGCGCGCCCGTGGGCGTGCATGTGGACGCCCTGACGCTGTCTGCCAACCCGCAACTGCTGCGCGACGCCGCCGCACAATCCGTACGCGTCTTCGTGTACGCGGTGGGCGGCGATGCGGCGCTGGCGCAGCAGCTGCGCGCCACGAAGCAGCGCGAAGGCTATCTGCCGTCCGGCGTCATCATCGACGGCGATGCGCAGACGTTCTGCCGGGCGGTGGGCGGATAGCGTCAATAGGCGGGCGGCTTCGCCTCGCGTCCGGCCGAGGCTGCCTGCGCCAGCGCGCGGGTGATGATGCTGGTCGACACATTGGCAAAATAGCGCGCGCCCATCTCCCCGTACTTTTCCTCGTCCTGCGGCGTCAGCGCGATGATCCCTGAGCACTTGCCTGCCCCGGCGATCGCGCGCAGTCCGGCCTCGATGGCGCGTTGCACGGGTTCTGCATTCCAGTCGCTGCCGTGGCCCATCGCGTGCGCCAGATCGTTGGGCCCGATGAACACCGCGTCCACGCCGTCCACCGCCGCAATCTCGCCCGCCGCCGCAATGGCCTCGGGCGTTTCGATCATGGCGATGAAGCCGATGCCGTCATTGCTGCGCTGCGTATGCCCCGCCCCGCCGAAGGCTCCGTAACCGGCCGCGCGCGTGCTGAAGGCGCTGCCGCGCCGGCCCACTGGCGGATAGTGGATCATGCCGGCCAAGCGCCGCGCATGCTCGGCGCTTTCCACCATGGGCACCTGCACGGCGCTCGCGCCCATGTCCAGAATGCGCGGCAAGTCCTGCTCGAAGCAGCGCACGATCGGCACGATGCCCGTGGCCCGTGCGGCGCGCAGCATATGCTCGGTCATGCCAAAGTCTGCGCTGCCGTGCTCGTTGTCCAGAATGATGAAATCAAAGCCGGCATACGCGCACATCTCTACGATGGCCGGGCTGGGCAAGCCGTTGAACAGGCCACGCAGCAGCTTGCCACTGCGCAGCATGTCCGGCAGCCGGCCGTCCAGCGGAAAGCGGGGATCGGTCATGCAAGTCTCCTTTGTCGGGGCGGGGTCAGTCGGCCTGGATGCCGGCGTCCTTGATTACCTTGCCCCATTTATCGATTTCGCTGCGTTGGAACTGCGAGAATTCTGCCGAGCCGCGGCCGTCGGGCGCCACGCCCAACGTCAGCAGCTTGGCGCGCACGTCCGGGCTGTTGACGATGGCCGCAATCTCGCGTCCCAGCCGCTCCACCACCGGCGCGGGCGTGCCCGCCGGCGCAAAGATGCCCTGCCACGATTGCATCGCAAAGCCCGGCAAGCCCAGTTCGGCCAGCGGCTTGACGCCCGGCAGATCCGCCAGCGGCGCGCTTGACGTGACGCCCAGCACCTTGACCCGCTTGGCATCGATCATCGGACGCGCGGCCGCGACCGTTTCAAACACCATGTCGATCTGTCCGCCGATCAGGTCCACCATCGACTGCGATCCGCCTTTGTAGACGATCTGGCGCAAGCGCGTATTGGAAATCGACTGGAAAAGCTGACCCGACAGATGCTGCGATGTGCCCGCGCCGGCCGTGCCGTACGTCAGCCCGTCCGGATCGGCCCGCGCGGCATCTATCACCTGCTGCACTGTGTTGAACGGGCTGTCTGCCCGCACCACCAAAGCGTTGCTGACCATGCCCACCAGGCTGACGGGCGTGAAGTCCTTGACCGGGTCATAGCCCAGCGACTTGATGAAGAACGGATTGACGGCATGCGTGGTGATGGTGCCGCCCACGATGGTGTAGCCATCGGGCTCGGCGCGCGCCACCTGTTGCGTGCCCACAATGCCGGACACGCCCGGCTTGTTCTCGACGATGACCGACTGTCCGAGACGAGCGCTCAACTGCTCGGCCATCAGGCGTGCGACGCCGTCGGACACGCCGCCCGGCGAGAACGGCACGATGTACCGGATGTTTTTGGTCGGCCAGGCCGGGGCGTTGCCTTGGGCGTGGGCCATGCTGGCGGTCAATCCGATGGCCGCGACGGCGGTCAGGGTGCGTACAAAAATGCTGCGCATGCGTGTGTCTCCTGGTGTCGATGAGCGCGGTCTGTGCGCGCTTTCATTGGGTAGTGCCGGAATAAAGGGAAATAGCAAATCGTCAGGGCCCCGCCCGGACCGTCGCGCGTTCAACCAGGCTGCAGGGAATGACGATGTCGCGCGGCCGCAGCTCGGCCTGCATCTGTTCGCGCAGCAGCGCGACAGTGGCGTCCACCATGGGTTCGACCTGCTGACGCACGGTCGTCAGGCGATACGCGCCCCAGGCCGCCTGCGGCACATCGTCAAAGCCCACGACGGCCACGTCCTCCGGCACGCGCAGGCCCAGCTCCTGACGGAGCACGTCCAGCGCTGCGATAGCCATGTGATCATTGCCGGCAAACAGCGCGTCCGGCGCATTGGCGGAAAACATCTTCCGCACGGCGGCCTGCGCCAGATCGAAATCGTAGTGGCCCACTTCGCGGCAGGCGACGTCGTGGCCCAACTCGGTCAACGCGTCCCGGTAGCCCCGTTCACGTTCGATGCTGGTCGACGAATCCTCCAACCCCGCCAGAAATCCAAAGCGCCGGTAGCCGCGCGCCACCAGCAGGCGCGCCACCAGTTGGCCGCCCGCATAGTTGTCGGACGTGACCGAGCTGCTGGCGTGACGTGCCAGGCCGCCCAGGATGGACACCCGATTGAACTGCACCACCGGCACGCCAACTTCCGCGCAACTGCGCGCCACGTTGGACGACAGCATGGCCGACGCCATGACGATGCCATCGACCTGGTATTGCAGGATCTCGGCCAGCACGCCGTCGGCCGCCTCGTCCACCTCGGCGATGAACATCAGCACGTGATAGCCCTCTTTCTGCAGCTTCTGCGACAGCCGCTCAATCACCAGCGGGTAGAACTGGTTTTCCAGATAGCTCATCACCAATGCGACGATGCGGCTGCGGCGGGTGATCAGGCTGCGCGCCAGCGCGTTGGGCCGATAGCCCAGTTTCTGCGCGGCCGCCAGCACCTTGCGCCGCGTCTCTTCGGATACGCTGGCGCCGGGCGTGAACGTGCGGCTGACGGCGGACTGCGACACCTGCGCCAGATCCGCCACGTCCTGCGCGCGGGGCGCGGTCCTCATGCCGCGGTCCATCCTGCATCCAGCATCAGCGCGCTTCCGGTCATCAGGCTGGATGCGTCACTGGCCAGAAACACGATGGCGCCCATCACCTCGTCCAGGCGGCCGACGCGGCCCAGCGCGTTGCGCGCACACACCCAGTCCCGAAAGCCGGGCTGCTCCAGCATGCCCGCCGTCATGGGTGTTTCGATGAAGGTCGGGCACACGGTGTTCACACGGATGTTCGCTGCGCCCAACTCCCACGCCAAAGCGCGCGTCATGCCTTCCAGCGCGTGCTTGCTGGCGCAATACAGCGTGCGCCGCGGACTGCCCACGTGCCCCATCTGCGACGACACATTCACGATGGACCCTGCACGGCCTTCCTGCAGCAGGCGGCGCGCCACGGCCCGGCTGGTATAGAAAGCCGCCTTCACGTTCAGGTCCAGCACGGCGTCGATGTCCTCGTCGGACTGCTCGACCAGCGGCTTGGGACGATTCATGCCCGCGTTGTTGACCAGGATGT
>DMTA01000032.1:4432-4584 GCA_003454835.1 Achromobacter sp.
CGCGTTGTTGACCAGGATGTCAAAGGGCTCGGCGCGTGCGACCGCCTGGTCGACGGCCGCCGAGTCCGTCACGTCCAGCACCAGCGGCGCACAGCCGATGCCTTCGGCCCGCAAGGCTTCGCACACTTGCGCCAGTTCCGGCTCGCGCCGGC
>DMTA01000284.1 GCA_003454835.1 Achromobacter sp.
TGGTTGGTGGGTTCGTCGAGCAGCAGCAGATCCGGTTCGTCGATCAAGGCGCGGGCGAGCGCGACGCGCTTGCGCGTGCCGCCGGACAGACCCGCGATCTGCACGTCGGCGGGCAGGCCCAGCTTTTCCAGGACCGAGCGCGCGCGGGAGGGGCGCTGCCAGTCTTCGTGGTCGCCGTCCGCACCGCACACGACGTCAAAGACCGTGGCGTTGTCGTCGAGTTCGGGTTCCTGTTCGACGGTAGCCACGCGCAGGCTGGAGCTGCGGGCAATCGCGCCGTCGTCGGGCTGCGTTCGGCCATCGAGCAGTCTGAGGAGCGAGGACTTCCCTGCACCGTTGCGGCCGATGAGGCCGATGCGCTCGCCTGCCTGGATGGCAAAGTCGGCATGGTCCAGCAGCGGATGGTGCCCATACGCGAGCTGGACGTCGGTCAGGGTGATGAGAGTTTCGAGGGCCATGTAGTGTTGGTGTCTGCGGCATCTAAGCGGATCAGCGCGTATTGTCGCAGGAACCCGCTGCGCCGTTCTTGCGGGCACGCTGGGGACAGACCGGGCGGCTGTAATAGAATACGCACTGCAAGACGGGTCGGACGATCGCGGTGGGTGCAAGCCCATCGAGGAAGGTCCGGACTCCACAGGGCAGGGTAACGGCTAACGGCCGTCCGGTCGTGTCTTCGGGCACGGCTGAGGAATAGGACCACAGAGACGAGACTGCGGCGCGGGCGCGCTTTGCGCGCACTGATACGGCCATCTCCGTATTGCGCCGGCCGGCAACGGGCGGCGGCATCGCAGGGTGAAACGCGGCAACCTCTATCCGGAGCAACATCAAATAGGCATGCGTGCGGCCTCACGGCCGTGAAGGGCGGCTCCGTCCGAGCATGCGGGTAGATGGCTACAGCGGCTCAGCAATGATCCGCGCAGAGGAATGATCGTCCACCAGGGCAACTTGGTGTACAGAATCCGGCCTATAGACCCGTCTTGCATTGAATTCTCACGGCGCGCGCGGATCTGGACGAGGCCGCGCGGCCGTCTGGCGCCTTGGCGCCAGTTCTTTTCCACTTCCAGGGTCGCCCATCCGGCGGGAAGCCTCGCCATCTGGAAGGATCGACCGAGCGCCAGACGGTAAACCGCAACCGTTAGCCGCTACTTCTGAAGTAGGACTTTTAGAGTATGTCGCAACCTCCTGATTTATTGGGAGGTTTTTCTTTTTGCGCATTTACAAGTTGATCTAAGTCCTTGTTGTGATTGAAAAAATTGCAACCGCTCGCTTGACCGCCCCTGTCCCATACCGTAGAGTGGGAAATAGTAGGAAATTGTGCAATTAAGTGGGGTAAATGTGGTGTTTCAGGGAAGCAGCGCGCTCACGCTGGATGCCAAGGGACGGATCTCCATTCCGACCCGGCATCGTGACGCGCTCATGTCGCAGGCCGAAGGCCGGCTGACCCTGACCCGCCACCCCGACGGCTGTCTGCTGGTGTACCCGCGACCGGAGTGGGAAAAGAAGCGCGAGCAGATTGCCGCTTTTCCGATGACGGCCCGCGCGCTGCAGCGGCTGTTGCTGGGCAACGCTCAGGATGTGGAACTGGACGGCTCCGGCCGGGTCTTGATCGCTCCTGAACTGCGCAACGCTTCCGGTATGACGCGCGATGTGATGCTGCTCGGTCTGGGCTCTCACTTCGAGCTGTGGGACGCCGCTACCCTGGCCAGCCGAGAGGCTGAAGACTTGGCCAAGGGTATGCCGGACGTGTTGAACCAGTTTTCGTTCTGAAAGAGTTATGGAATTCGAACATCGGCCCGTCCTCCTGGCGCCGACGGTGGACGCGCTTTTGCTGCCCGGTTTCGGCGGCAAGGGCGCGGCACGGTCGCAGGCGCAGGATGGGCAGGATGTGGCTACGCGAATCGAAAGCGGCGTCTTTGTAGACGGCACTTTCGGCCGGGGCGGCCACAGCCGCGAGTTGCTTGGCCGGTTGGGCAAGCACGCCCGGCTGGTCGTGTTCGATAAGGACCCGCAGGCCATTGCGGTCGCCAACGCGCTGGCGGCCGAGGATGCGCGGGTCACGGTGGTGCATGGGGGCTTTGCCACCATGGCCGAAGAATTGCAGCAGCGCGGCATCGGAAAGGTCGATGGCGTGATGCTGGATCTGGGCGTGTCGTCGCCTCAGATCGACGATGCCGAGCGCGGTTTCTCGTTCATGCGAGAGGGCCCGCTCGATATGCGGATGGACACCACTCGTGGTCCCACGGTGGCGGATTGGCTGGCGCAAGCCAGTGTGGATGAGATGCGGGAGGTCATAGCGGATTATGGCGAAGAACGGTTTGCTTTTCAGGTTGCAAAGGCGATTGCTGCTCGCCGCGCAACAAGGCCGCTGCGCACCACGCTCGAGCTTGCCGAGTGCGTCGCCAGCGCCGTCCGCACGCGCGAAAAGGGGCAACATCCGGCCACACGCACCTTTCAAGCTTTACGGATTTACATCAATCGGGAACTCGAAGAGCTCGCGCGCACCCTCGCGTCAGCTTTAGACCTGCTTGCCCCGGGGGGGAGGTTGGCGGTGATCAGCTTTCATTCGCTTGAAGACCGCATGGTCAAGCAGTGCATCGCGGCGGCGGCCAGGCCGGCTGCTGCGCATGCACGCCTGCCCCTGCGCGAAAGCGAAATGCCCCAACCCGTCGTGCGCTCCCTCGGCAAGGTCGTGGCCGAGGATGACGAAGTCTCGTCCAACGCCCGCGCCCGCTCCGCCATTCTGCGCGCGGCCGAGCGCACCGAAACGCCGCTGCCTGCCGAAGGCGGCTTTGCGTTTGTGAAGATCGGCTCGCTGCCCGGCAGCGACCTCGCCCCGCCGCCCCGGCGCGGCGGCAAGGGAGGGCGCCGCTGATGGGTCGCGTCAATCTGATCGTTGCGGCTTTGCTGATGCTGTCGGCCATTTCCCTGGTCACCAGCCGGTATCAGTCGCGCCAGCTCTTCGTGGAGTTGGGCCGCGATCAGGCGCATGCGCGTGACCTGGAAACCAACTGGCGCCGCCTGCAGCTTGAGCGCGCCGAACTGGCCCGCAATGCGCGGGTCGACGCTATTGCGCGCGACGGTCTGAAGATGATCCCCATCGTCCCGGATCGCACCCTCTATATGAATCAGGCGCCCGTGCCTGCGGCCGCCGGAGGCACGCAATGAAGCGCGTGCCTTTCTTCGACAATCCCGTGCTGCGCGGAAGTTTGCCCACGTGGCGCGCGCGTCTGGTGCTGATCCTGCTGTTTGGCGGATTCACCGTGCTGGCCGGCCGCGCGCTGTTCCTGCAGGGTTTGTCGACGGAGTTTTTGCAGCAGCAGGGCGAGCGCCGCTACGAGCGCACGCTGACGCTGGCCGCCACGCGCGGCAAGATCATGGACCGCAATGGTGCGGTGCTGGCCTCGAGTGTGCCGGCGCGCGCCATCTGGGCCATTCCCGAAGACGTGAAGCAGGCCGCGCCCGCGCAGCTCGACTCGCTGGCCAAGCTGCTGGACACCCCGGCGGCCGATCTGCGCCGCCGTCTCGTCGATGAGGACAAGAATTTCGTTTACCTGAAGCGTCAGGTATCGATGGACGTGGCCGACAAGATCAAGCAGCTCGGCATGCCGGGTGTGCACCAGCAGCCCGAAACCCGCCGCTACTACCCGGATGGCGACGTGATGGCCCACGTGGTGGGCTTCAACAGCGTCGAAGACCAGGGTCAGGAAGGCGTCGAGCTGACGTTCAACCAGCAGTTGTCGGGCCGTCCGGGAAGCCGCCGGGTCATCAAGGATCGATTGGGCCGGGTCATCGAAGACGTGCAGGCCGTCACGTTGCCGGTGGACGGCCGGGACTTGCGTTTGTCCATCGACACGCGCCTGCAGTATCTGGTGTTCAAGGAACTGAAGGACGCCATGGACAAGCACCGCGCCAAGGGCGCGACGGCCGTGGTCGTTGACGTGCACACGGGCGAGATCCTGGCGCTGGCCAACGTGCCGACCTTCGATCCGAACAACCGCGAAACCTTCCATGGCGCCAACCTGCGCAACCAGGCGATCACGGATACGTTCGAGCCGGGCTCCATCATGAAGCCCTTTACCGCCGCGCTGGCGCTGGACCTGGGCCGCATCAGCACGTCGACGCAGTTCGAGACGGGCAATGGCCGGTTCACGTATCAAGGCAGCACGATCAGCGACGTGAGCCGAAACGGCACGCTGGACGTGGCGGGCGTGCTGCGCAAGTCCAGCAACATCGGCATGACGATGATCTCCGAGAAGCTGGAGTCCCGCGAAATGTGGGACCGCTTTACCGAATTGGGCCTCGGCCAGGCGCCGCAAGTGGGATTCCCCGGCGCTGCGCCCGGCCGACTGCGTCCGTGGGAACGCTGGCGCTTGATCGAGAAGGCCACCATGGCCTATGGCTACGGCCTGTCCGTGTCGCTGTTGCAGGTGGCGCGCGCCTATACCGTCTTTGCGCGTAACGGCGACATGGTGTCGCTGACCCTGGTCAAGCGCGACAGCGATCCGACCAGCGTCAAGATCTATTCGCAGAAGACGACGGCGCTGGTGCGCGCCATGCTGGAGGCCGCGACCGGTCCCGACGGCACGAAGGCCGCGCAGGTGCAGGGTTATCGCGTAGCCGGCAAAAGCGGCACCGCGCGCAAGATCGTGGACGGCAAGTACAGCACGCAACGCTACCGCAGCTCGTATGTGGGCTTTGCACCGGTCTCGGATCCCAAGATTGTCGTGGCGGTGTCCATCGACGAACCGACGATCGGCGGTTATTACGGCGGCGCCATCGCCGCGCCCGTGTTCTCCCATATCGTGGGGGGGAGCCTGCGGCTGATGGGGGTGCGGCCCGACGCACCGTTTGAATCCACGATTGTTGCTGGTATCAAGGAGCCAGGCAGATGAGCGCCAACGGCTTCCTCTCTTCCCCTGTCGCCACGGTTGCCGAGACCGTGGCGTGGTTGCATGAGCGCGTGTCGTTGACCGCGCACCTCAAGCTGGACTCGCGCGACATCGAGCCGGGCGACGTGTTCGTCGCGTGCCCGGGCCTGTCGAGCGACGGTCGTCTCTATATAGATAAGGCGTTGGCGCTGGGCGCCAGCGCGGTGCTGTTCGAAGCGCCTGCCACCGAGGCCATGCGCGCCGCGTCGGCCGGCACGCCCATGCTTGCCGTGACGGGCCTGCGCTCGTTGCTGGGCGAACTGGGCGACACCTGGTATGGCCGCCCATCGGCCGCGCTGGCCGTGGTGGCGGTGACCGGCACCAATGGCAAGACCACTGTCACCGCGCTGACCCGGCAACTGGTCGAGGCCAGCGGCCTGACGGTGATTGCCGCCGGCAACATCAGCCCCGCGGCGCTGTCCGCACTGATGGACGCGCTGGATTCGGACGCGCTGCCGCAGGTGTGGGTGCTTGAGCTGTCCAGCTTCCAGCTTGAAACGACCCGCACGCTGATGGCCGACGCGGCTGTCGTGCTGAACGTGACCCAGGATCACCTGGACTGGCACGGCGGCATGCAGGCCTATGCCGATGCGAAGGGTCGCCTCCTGAAGATGTCGCGCGTCGCGATCGTCAATCGAGACGATCCGCTGACCGTCGATATGGTCTCGTCGCTGAACGCCATGAACGTGCGCAGCTTTGGCCGCGATGTGCCGGAACTGGTGGGCGACATGGGCCTTGAGCTGGGGCAGGGCGTGGCGTGGTTGACGGCCTGCGAGTCCAACGATTTCGACGAGCCCGCGCCACCCACGCGGCGCAAGAAGGACGCGCCCGAACCGGTGCGCGCCAAAGGTCGCATGAGCCGCCTCATGCCCGTGGACGCTTTGCGTATCCGCGGCATCCACAACGCGCTGAACGCGCTGGCCGCGTTGCAGCTTGCCCGCTGCCTGGATCTGGGGTGGGGCGCCATGCTGCGCGCGCTGCGCGATTACGCAGGCGAGCCGCATCGCGCGGCCTTCGTGCGCACGATCGGCGGCGTCGACTACATCAATGACAGCATCGGCACCAACGTGGGCGCCACCGTGGCCGCGCTGGAGGGTCTGGGTCAACCCGTGGTGCTGATCGCCGGCGGCCAGGGCAAGGGCCAGGATTTTTCGCCGTTGATTCCCGTGGTGTCGCGCCATGCGCGCGCGGTGATGCTCATCGGCCTGGATGGCCCGGAGATCGGCCGCGTGCTGGAACCCACCGGCGTCAAGTGCCTGACTGTCGAGACGCTGCGCGACGCCGTGCGTGGTGCGGCCGAACTGGCGCAGCCGGGCGACGCCGTGCTGCTGTCGCCGGCGTGCGCCAGCCTGGACATGTTCCGCAATTACCCGCATCGCGGGCAGGTGTTCGTGGAAGAGGTCGAAGACCTGGCCCGCGACCGTGGAGAGGTGGCATGAAGCGCAACGCCGCCTCCTGGGCGAATTCCGTGGCGCGTGGCGCCGAGGCCGCACTATGAGCCTGATCGCCGACCTCACCGCCAGCGTCAATGCCGTACGGCCCGGCCGTACCCGCATGCGCAACTTCGACTTGCCGCTCGTGATCGCGGCGTCGACGTTGCTGCTGCTCGGCCTGCTGATGGTGTATTCGGCGTCGATCGCGCTGGCCGACGGTCCGCGCTATGCGTCCTATGGCCGCTATTACTTCGTGATCCGCCACGGTCTCTTCGTGAGCGCGGGCCTGCTGGGCGCCGCCGTGGTGCTGGCGATCCCCATCCGGGTCTGGCAACGTCTGGCCGTGCCGCTTTTCGTGGTGACGATGGTGTTGCTGGTGGCGGTGCTGATTCCGGGCATCGGCCGCGAAGTCAACGGCGCGCACCGCTGGATCCCGCTGGGTCCGCTGAATTTCCAGCCGTCCGAACTGATGAAGCTTGCCGCCTTGCTGTATGCGGCCGACTACACCGTGCGCAAGCAGGAACACATGCAGGCCTTTGCCCGCGGCTTTTTGCCGATGGCGTTTGCGCTGGCCGGCGTCGGCATGCTGCTGCTGCTCGAGCCCGACCTGGGCGCATTCATGGTGATCGTGGCAATCGCCATCGGCATCCTGTTCCTGGGCGGCATCAACGGCAAGTATTTCAGCAGCCTGCTCGCCGTGCTGGTGGGCACTTTCCTGATGCTGATCTGGCTGTCGCCGTGGCGCCGGGCGCGCTTGTTCGCGTATCTGGATCCCTGGAACGAAGACAACGCCTACGGCAGCGCCTACCAGCTTTCGCACTCGCTGATCGCGCTGGGCCGCGGTGAATGGTTCGGCGTGGGCCTGGGCGCCAGCGTCGAGAAACTGCATTACCTGCCCGAGGCGCACACCGACTTCCTGATGGCGGTGGTGGGCGAAGAGCTGGGATTTGCCGGCGTGATGCTGGTTATCACGCTGTTCGCCATCATCGTCTATCGCGGTTTTGACATTGGCCGTCAGGCCATTGCGATGGAACGCACGTTCGCCGGCCTGGTCGCGCACGGCGTGGCCATGTGGTTCGGCGTGCAGTCGTTCATCAACATGGGCGTGTGCCTGGGACTGCTGCCCACGAAAGGTCTGACGCTGCCGCTGATGAGCTATGGCGGTTCGGGCGTGGTGATGAATCTGTGCGCGCTGGCGATGCTGATCCGGGTCGACGTGGAAAATCGCATCATGATGCGCGGAGGACGGGTATGACCACCGCCCGCACCATTCTCATCATGGCCGGCGGAACCGGCGGCCACATCATGCCCGGCCTCGCCGTGGCCGATGTGCTGCGCGAACGCGGCTGGCGCGTGCTGTGGTTGGGTAATCCCGAAAAGATGGAAGGCCGCCTCGTGCCGCCGCGTGGCATCGAACTGGTCCCGCTGCGCTTCCAGGGCGTGCGCGGCAAAGGCGCTTCCGCGTTGCTGAAGCTGCCGTTCCTGCTGCTGCGCGCGTTTGCGCAAGCGTGGTCGCGGCTGTCCGATGTGCGTCCCGACGTGGTGTTGGGCATGGGTGGCTACGTGGCGTTTCCGGGTGGCGTGATCGCGGCGCTGCGTGGCACGCCGCTGGTCGTCCACGAACAGAATGCCGTCGCTGGCACCGCCAATAAGTGCCTCGCAAAGATGTCGCGCCGCGTGCTGAGCGGATTTCCCGGCGTGCTGCCCAAGGGCGAAGCCATGGGCAACCCGGTGCGCGCCGATCTGTGCGCCTTGCCGGATCCCGCCGAACGCTATGCCGGCCGCACCGGCCCGCTGCGCGTGCTGGTGGTGGGCGGCAGCCTGGGGGCGCAAGCCTTGAATACCACCGTGCCGCAGGCGCTTGCGCGTCTGCCGCTAGGCAACCGGCCGACGGTCGTCCACCAGGCCGGTGAACAACATTTGCCGGCGCTGCAGCAGGCCTACGCCCAGGCGGGCGTGCAGGCCGATTGCCGCGCCTTCATCGACGACATGGCGGGCGCCATGGCCGACGCCGACCTGCTGATCTGCCGCGCAGGCGCCATGACGGTGTCCGAAGTGGCGGCCGCCGGCGGCGCGGCGCTGTTCGTGCCGTTC